>NZ_VRYY01000097.1 GCF_015731765.1 Nitratidesulfovibrio oxamicus | reverse complement strand
AGCCACGCGGCCCCGACGACCCTCGGCACGCAACGTGACACGCAGCGCAGGCGCGCGTCGCAGCCAAGGTGCCGACAGCACCGCTGCGCCCAGGCGCCACGCGTCCGACATGCCCTTCCACGCGCAAGCCCCCGCCCGCAGGATACCCCGCGCACGCGCAGCCCCCGGCCCAACTCCCCGCCTTCCGGCCTGATCGCGCCCACCACTTCTGCGGCCTTGTCCCCTTCGTTTTCCCCACCCACCGCTTTGCTGCATCTTTTTTTCCGCCCGTGATTACGGCCTATTATGCCGTATTACGAAATGACATCATAATGTATTTCGATACGCGCGCCCTGTACCTACGCCACGTTGGCGTTTTCACCGACTGACTGTGGAAAAAATCTAGAGTCTGGATTTTCTCGTCGGGCCGGGTTACACCACGGAGTGGTCACAACTGCGCCCACGAAAAAAATCGCCTTGCAATTCAGCACATTATAAAAATATCATCGGAAAACAGCCACATGACAGCGCCAGCGAACCAGCCCCAGTCCACTCTGCCCACCCCGCCCGCCACGCCCGAAGCCCTGCCCGACGTGGCCCTGAACCCCAACGCCAAGGTCGTGCTGGCCAAGCGGTACTACCGCAAGGGACCCGACGGCACCCCGCAGGAAGACGCACGCACGCTGTTCTGGCGCATTGCCGGGGCCATTGCCGCCGAAGAAGGCAAGTACAAGAAATCGCCCTACAAGGCGGACGCGCTGGCCCGCGAGTTCTACGACCTGATGACCGGCTGGAAGTTCCTGCCCAACTCGCCCACCCTGATGAACGCGGGCACCGACCTTGGCCAGCTTTCCGCCTGCTTCGTGCTGCCCGTGGGCGACTCCATCGAGGAAATCTTCGACGCCGTGAAGCACGCCGCCATGATCCACAAATCCGGCGGCGGCACGGGCTTTTCCTTTTCGCGCCTGCGGCCCAAGGAGGCGCGCGTGGGCTCCACCGGCGGCGTGGCCTCCGGCCCGGTGTCCTTCCTGCGCATCTTCAACACCGCCACGGAACAGATCAAGCAGGGCGGCACCCGGCGCGGGGCCAACATGGGCATCCTGCGCATCGACCACCCGGACATCATCGAATTCATCCGCGCGAAAGAACGCGACGGCGAATTCAACAACTTCAACCTGTCCGTGGGGCTGACCGAAGCCTTCATGAAGGCCGTGGAAGCCGACGAGGAATACGACCTTGTGGCCCCGCACACGGGCCAGGTGCGCGAACGGCTGAAGGCCCGCAAGGTCTTCGAGATGCTGGTGCAGAAGGCGTGGGAAAGCGGCGACCCGGGCATCGTGTTCCTCGACCGCATCAACCGCGACAACCCCACCCCGAAGCAGGGCGAGATCGAATCCACCAACCCCTGCGGCGAACAGCCCCTGCTGCCCTACGAGGCGTGCAACCTGGGGTCCATCAACCTTTCCGCGTTCTTCGTGCCCGGCACCGCCACGGCACCCGCTCCCAAGGACGGCGCCCTGCCCCATCCCTCGCCGGAAAAGGCCATCGACTGGGCGGAACTGAAGCGGGTCATCCACCTTGGCGTGCGCTTTCTGGACAACGTCATCGACGCCTCGCGCTTTCCGCTGGAGCGCATTACCGAAACCGTGCACCGCAACCGCAAGATCGGCCTTGGCGTCATGGGCTGGGCCGACCTGCTGTACCAGCTGGGCATTCCCTACGACAGCCAGGAAGCCATCAGCCTTGGCGAACGGATGATGCAGTTCGTGCAGGACGAGGGCCGCGCCGCCTCCAAGCTGCTGGCCAAGGAACGCGGGCCCTTCCCGGCCTATGCGGAATCGACCTTTGCCGAACGCGACATGGGCCCCTACCGCAACGCCACGGTGACCACCATCGCGCCCACCGGCACGCTGTCCATCATTGCCGGGTGCTCGTCGGGCATCGAGCCGCTGTTCGCGCTGTGCTTCTCGCGCAACGTCATGGACGGCGAACGGCTGGTGGAGGTGAACCCCCACTTCGAGGCGGCCCTGCGCGACACCGGCAGCCACAGCAGGAAGCTGATGGAGGCCGTGGCCGAAAAGGGCACCATCCAGGCCATGGACCACCTGCCCGAAGACCTGCGCCGGGTGTACGTGACCGCCATGGACATCGCCCCGGTGTGGCACCTGCGCATGCAGGCCGCCTTCCAGAAGTACACCGACAACGCCGTGTCCAAGACCGTGAACCTTCCCAACTCGGCCAGCATCGACGACATCCGGGGCATCTACTGGATGGCCTACGAGCAGGGCTGCAAGGGCGTCACCGTGTACCGTGACGGCTGCAAGGCCGTGCAGGTGCTGTGCACCGGCGAGGGCGAAAAGAAGGACGAAGGCAAGGACGAAGGCGACCACAAGAGCGCCGTGCGCCAGCGCCCGGACATCGTCTACGGCTTCACCCAGAAGGTGCCCACGGGCCTGGGGGCCATGTACCTGACCGTCAACGAGGCCAACGGCAAGCCCTTCGAGGTGTTCGCCACCATCGGCAAGTCGGGCCGGTCCATCACCGCCAAGGCCGAGGCCATAGGTCGCCTGGTGTCGCTGGCCCTGCGCTCGGGCGTTGAGGTGCGCGACATCGTCCAGCAGCTCAAGGGCATTGGCGGCGAACACCCGGTGTTCCAGAAGAAGGGCCTGCTGCTTTCCATCCCCGACGCCATCTCGTGGGTGCTGGAAAACCGCTACCTGAAGGGCGAACTGCCCCCCCACGGCCCGGGGAACGAACTGGACAGGCAGCGCTGCCCCGATTGCGGCGAAGACCTGGTGTTCCAGGAAGGCTGCTACATCTGCCCCGGCTGCGGCTTCACCAAATGCGGGTAGGATAAACTGTCGGGAAATCCCGTTTTCGCGGGGGAGGGACCCTTTTGGAAAAGGGTCTCCTCCCCCGCACCCCCACCCCCCAAAACTTTCCATTGGCGGGCTACTACCCAATAACAAAAAGTTTTGCGGGGTGGTGAGGGGGTACGGGGGAGAGGAGGGGCGCTTTTCGCTATGCGATCGCCATCCGTAAGGTTCGCGCGTTGCGCTCACCTAACGGCTGCCGTAAAAGCGCCCCTCCTCTCCCCCGTGTTTTCTTGCCCGGCCACGCCGCCCCCCTCTTGCCTCCCCCTTGCCCCTTGCCCCTTGCCCCTTGCAAAGTCGCGTGGGCTTTGCTTTGATGCAGCCAGCATGCTCAAGGTCAGCCACCTGTCCCATTCCTTCGGCGCGCACTGGGCGCTGAAGAACGTGTCCTTTTCGCTGGAAAAGGGCGAATTCCTGTTTCTTTCCGGGCCTTCGGGCGCGGGCAAGACCACGTTGCTGCGCCTGTTGCACGGGGCCTTGCCGGTGCAGCGCGGCGCGGCTTCCGTCGCGGGCTTCGACCTGACGCGCCTTTCCGGGCGCACCGTGCCGCTGTTGCGGCGGCAGGTGAGCGTGGTGTTTCAGGATTTCAAGATCCTGCCGGAGCGCAGCGTGTACGCCAATGTGGCCCTGCCGCTGGAAGTGCGCGGCCTTGCGCCGCAACACATCGGGCGGCGGGTGCGCGCCGTGGTGCGCGCGCTGGGGCTGGAAAACCGGCTGGACACGCCCGGCGGCGAACTTTCCGGCGGCGAGCAGCAGCGGGTGGCCGTGGCCCGGTCCATCGTGGTCAACCCGCAGGTGCTGCTGGCCGACGAACCCACCGGCAACCTGGACCCGGAACTGTCGCTGCGGCTCATGGACATCTTCATGCAGTTCCACGCCTACGGCACCACCGTGGTGCTGGCCACGCACAGCCCGGAACTCATCCGCCGCCATTCGGACGCGCGCCTGCTGCGGCTGGAGGACGGCATGATCACCCACGCCAACTGGCCGGGGGGCGAGGTGTTCCGCTGCGCCGACGGCGGCCTGCATCTGGGCTGCGGCGGAAACGGCCCGGACCCTTGCGGGCTGGACGCGCCGGGCATTCCCGGCGGTTCGGGAAATTCCGGCAGTTCCGGCGACGACAACAGCGGCTCCGGCGCCCCCGGCAATCCCGACGGCAGGCTGTCACTCTGATGCGCACCTTTTTCCGCCTGCTGGGCCGCGGAGTGGCCGACCTTTTTCTGCATCCGTGGGCGCAACTGCTGTCCATGGCGGCGGTTACGCTGGTGGTCTTTCTGTCCGGGCTGCTGCTGATGGCGCTGGCCACGGTGGACGCAGAACTCAGCGCCTCGCGCGGGGAAACGGTGTACCAGGTGTACTGGCGCCCCGGCACGGACATGGCCCACGTGCGCGGGCAGTGGGAAGAACTGCGTCACATGCCGTGGCTGGCCAGCCTTGAAACCTACAGCCCGGACGAGGCGCTGACGGCGCTGGCCCGCCGCATGGGCGAGACGACCGGGCAGGCCGCGCTGGACATGAACTTTCTGTCCGGTAAAAGCCCCCTGCCGCCCACCGCCCTGCTGACCTTTGCCCCGCGCGAGGCCGACCCCGAAAAATGGGCCGCCGACACACAGACCTTTCTCAAGGACATGCCCGGCGTGGAGCGGGTGGCCGCCTCGCCCCTGCGCGACGAACTGGGCAAGGCGTGGCGCGCCGCCAGCCGCTTCGTGATCTGGCCCACCGTGGGCTTTCTGGGCGTCGTGCTGGCGCTGGTGGTGGGCAACACCGTGCGGCTCACCCTGTCCACCCGGCGGGAAGAAATCGAGATCCTGCAACTGGTGGGCGCGCGCAACTGGTACATCCGCCTGCCCCTGATGGTGGCGGGCGCGCTGCAAGGCCTGCTGGGCGGAGGCCTTGCCTGCCTGCTGCTGCTTGTGGTGCACTGGCGCTTCCGCACCGCGCTCAACGTGCCGCCCCTGCTGCTGGAACTGCGCCTGCCCCCCCCGGAACAGGCCGCCCTGCTGCTGGCCGTGCCCGTGCTCATGGGCATCCTGGGCAGCTGGATTGCCGTCCGCAGCCGCTAGGGGTACATGTTTTTCAGAACCCAAGGCACTTTCGGGGGAAGGAGAGAAGGCCCTTTTGGAAAAGGGCCTTCTCCCCTTCCCCCGGTCCCTCATCCCCAAAACTTTTTGTTTGGGTTTACGCCGTCCGTTCACAGCTGCCTCAAAATCTTCATCGCCCCGCCAACACCTCATACTTTGACCAAATAAAAGTTTTGCGGGGTGGAGAGGGGGTGCGGGGGAGAGGAGGGGCGCTTTTCCAAAAGCGCCCCTCCTCTCCCCCGCAAAAACAGCACTCTCGGCAAACAAGAGGACGCAGACAATGCGCAGCAAGAAGATGACCCATGGATTGGAGAAGGCCCCGCACCGTTCGCTGCTGCATGCCCTGGGGCTGACGCGCGAGGAGATCGAGCGCCCCCTGGTGGGCGTGGTGAACGCGGCCAACGAGGTGGTGCCCGGCCACGTGCATTTGCACACCATTGCAGAGGCGGTGAAGGCCGGGGTGCGCGCGGCGGGCGGCACGCCCATGGAGTTTCCGGCCATCGCGGTCTGCGATGGCTTGGCCATGAACCACGAGGGCATGCACTTTTCGCTGCCGTCGCGCGAG
This sequence comes from Nitratidesulfovibrio oxamicus, assembly GCF_015731765.1. Lineage (GTDB taxonomy): Bacteria > Desulfobacterota > Desulfovibrionia > Desulfovibrionales > Desulfovibrionaceae > Cupidesulfovibrio > Cupidesulfovibrio oxamicus. The sequence goes on along the minus strand of NZ_VRYY01000097.1, from coordinate 1,134 downwards.
ATCATTGCCGATTCCATCGAGATCATGGCCACGGCGCACCCGTTCGACGCGCTGGTATTCATCCCCAACTGTGACAAGTCGGTGCCCGGCATGCTCATGGCCATGCTGCGGATGGACATTCCGTCCATCATGGTCAGCGGCGGCCCCATGCTTGCGGGCGGCACCCTTGCGGGGCGCACCGACCTGATCAGCGTGTTCGAGGCCGTGGGCCGCGTGCAGCGCGGCGACATGACCATGGCCGAACTGGACGAAATGACCGAAACCGCCTGCCCCGGCTGCGGTTCGTGCGCGGGCATGTTCACGGCCAACACCATGAACTGCATGGCCGAGACCATGGGCCTTGCCCTGCCCGGCAACGGCACCATCCCGGCGGTGACGGCGGCGCGCGTGCGCCTGGCCAAGCACGCGGGCATGAAGGTGATGGAACTGCTGGAAAGGAACATCACCCCGCGCTCCATCGTCACCCCGCGCGCGGTGGCCAACGCCGTGGCCGTGGACATGGCGCTGGGCGGCTCCACCAACACGGTGCTGCACCTGCCCGCCGTGTTCGGCGAGGCCGGGCTGGACCTGACGCTGGACATCTTCGACGAGGTCAGCCGCAAGACCCCCAACCTGTGCAAGCTCTCCCCCGCCGGGCACCACCACATCCAGGACCTGCACGCAGCGGGCGGCATCCCCGCGGTGATGGCGGAGTTGACCAGGAAGGGGCTGGTGGACACCTCGGTCATGACCGTCACCGGCAAGACCCTGGCCGAAAACCTGGCCGAGTTGAACGCGCGCGTGCTCAATCAGGATGTAATACGTTCCGTTGACGCTCCGTATTCGGCACAGGGCGGCATCGCCATCCTGAAGGGTTCGTTGGCCCCGCAGGGCGCGGTGGTCAAGCAGTCCGCCGTGGCCCCGGAAATGATGGTGCGCGAGGCCGTGGCCCGGGTGTTCGATTCCGAGGGCGAGGCGCATGCCGCCATCATGGGCGGCAAGATCAGCAAGGGCGACGCCATCATCATCCGCTACGAAGGCCCGCGCGGCGGCCCCGGCATGCGCGAGATGCTCTCGCCCACCGCCGCCATCGCGGGCATGGGCCTGGGCGCGGACGTGGCCCTGATCACCGATGGCCGCTTCAGCGGCGGCACG
>NZ_VRYY01000096.1 GCF_015731765.1 Nitratidesulfovibrio oxamicus | reverse complement strand
CTGCGGCCTGGCCTGCCCTGCGGCGGCCAGCGACACGCACTCCCGCGAGCAGTAGCGGCGATGGGCGCGCCCCGGCGGCATGGGGCCACCGCACAGTTGGCAACGTTCGGGCCGTTCCAGGGTTCGCGCGGCAGCATGGCAGGAGCGACTGCAATACCGCCCCCGACCATGCAGCAGCCGGGCGGGGTTGACGGAAAATGGCGTGCCGCAATGCAGGCAGGTCACTATCGGCATGACGCACCTCCTTCAAAGAAACGGTTGCACGCCTCCAGCGCGCGCAGCCGGGTGCGCGCCGTTTCGGGCGTGGGGTGGCGAGCTTCGTCGTGGCTTGCGTGGTACAGACCAAGCAGGCGTCGATGCTCGTCGACCTCTATGAACATCATGGGCAGCCGCCGGTCATGCAGGCTGCATCCTTCGGCACAGGTCGGGCACAGCACCATGCCGGCCACGACCTCGGCCTCGACATCTCCCAAGCCGAACGAGCTTCCGCATACGGCACATCTGGTGCCGTGTGACATTGCGCGCATTTCCATCCCTCTCGGCGCGTCGATGCCGGAACGCTCCCCAGGGGGCCCGGCTCGGACGGCCTGTTTATCAGTTATCCTATAAAATGCCGCTTCGCCGTTTCCACCGGAGCCGGCCCGCCCACCACTCACCCAGGGAGGCCACGCGGCGTCGCACAAGGACATCAAGGGCAGCGACATGTCTCGCGCACAGATATTTCACACTTCGCACACAAACGTCAAGAGTATCGGTACGCCGATGGCAGTTTTTCGTGGACATTCGCACAGAATGTGCTAACATCCCATACATGAGCGAATACGATTCCACGAACACCGACTGGGACGAGCTTCGGGAGTACGTCATCGACGCGCTGCACAGCGTGGGCGGCGTGAAGCGCCTTGCGGAAATCGCGGGGGTCAGCGAGCGCACCGTCTACGCCTGGAAGAACGGCGAACGCTTTCCCAGCCGGTCCAATCTTGCGCGGCTCACCGAGCATCTGGACCGCATCTCCGCCGCCGGCGGGCACCAGCCGCATCGGCGCGGCCTGCATGAACGCATGCTGCGCCCCTATGGAGAGACGCCCCGCGCGTCTGCCGGGCAACCGGAAGTGCCGGAAGAAGTCCGGCGCCTGGCCGAGGAATTCGTACTGGTGGACAGGGCTGAGGCACGGCCCAGCGCAGGCGGCGGCTCGTTGCAGACCGGCGGCCACCCGCAGGAGCAGCACGCCTTCCGGCTGGACTGGGTGCTGGGCCGGGCACGGTCCACCACTGGCCTGTCCCTCATGGAGGTCATGGGTCGGTCCATGGAACGCACCCTGCATGACGGAGACCTGGTGCTGGTGAACCAGCACGACCATGCGTTGGCGGAAGACCGCATCTATGTGTTGCGGGTGCAGGACGAAATCTACATCAAACGCTTTTCCCGCACGCCGGGGCGATACCATTTCCGGGGGGACAACCCGGAATTCGCCTACCAGGACATCGAGATCGACCCGCGCGACGAAGCCCTGCAATGGGAGGTCATCGGTCGGGTCATCTGGGCGGGCAAGGAACTGTAGCCCGGCACAGCGCCTTGCCGCAGGCCGTTATGGCCTCGCCGCCCCGACAATGCGCCAGCGTGCATGCCCCTCGTGTGCCGCGCCATCGGCAACGCCAGGCCTCCCCCCGGCTCCGGCCCTATCCCGCCGCAACCGACCCGACCTGCCATGGCCAATCCCGTGCATTTCCCCTCCCACTGCCTTCCCCCAATTCTCCCACCCTCCCCACCCTCCCCACCGTCCCTTGTGACGCGCCCTGCTGGATAGTTCGCACATTTTGTGCGACAACGTCTCCACATCGGAACCCGGAGGCCCCATGCACGTCACTCCCGCCTTTTCCGCACCGCACACGCCCATTCCCCAGGCGCTTTCCACTCTTGCCTGCCCGCACCAGGCACAGCAGTCCGCCACCTTCGCCCAGCCCGGCGTCAGTACGGAATTGCCCGCGCCGCCCCGGCGCCGACGCCGCCCCGAAACCTGTGGTCGGCCCGTGTGGTCCGAAGGGCGCGGTCCCGCCCCCGCGCCGCCCTTCCTGATCCGCTGGCACCCCGCAGATGGCGACACCCGCCACGAACAAGCCGCCACCAGTGCCGAAGCCCAGGCCCTGGCCCGTGACGCGCGCGACGCCACGGCGACGGACGTTGCCGTATACCGCCTGTGGAGCGTCCTGCCCGGCTGACCGGACCCGACTGACCGAACCCGACTGGCCGGACCCTACTGGCCGGATCGGACGGGCTGGATCGGACGGCCCCCGCGACGTGCTGCCCGGCGAACTCGCCAACCACCACGGGCCCCTCCCCGTCATGCCACACCAGCCCCCTGCGCCTCCCCGTCCCCTCCTTTCCCGCCCGCCGCATCCCCCTGCTCCCCTCGCCGCAACAACCGCCTCTCGTTATTTCCAGACTTCTGGACAATATTCCCCGCGCCCGCCTATACTGAGTCCTGCATCGCCGCCCGGCCTTCGCGGGCATCCCCAAGGTCGGAAGGAGCCCCACCATGCCCACCACTCCGGGCCCGAAGCTGTTCCGCCATCTCTCCGTCTTCCAGCGGCTGCTCATCGCCACACTGCTCATCGTCGCCTTCAGCGTCGCCCTCGGATACAACACCCTGAGTCTGATGCGCGACATGGCCGAAGATGCCAGCAGCGTCTACCGGCACACCTTCATCGCCACCAGCAGGCTGCAACAGGCCAAGGAAAGCGTGGAGCGCATGCGCGCGGTCATGCGCGAGCAGATCATCGAGGTGGACGAGGCCATCAAGGCCGAGCAGGTGGCCACCCTGCGACGAGAGGAACGCCTGTTCCATGACTGCATGGAAGCCGTGCGCGCCAACTTCCGGGGCGACCCTGCCCTCATCGACGACATGGCAAGCCGCTATGACGACTTCCTGTCCATGCGCGACAGGGCCATGGCCCTGGCAGAAAACCGTGAAATACAGGAAGCCTGGCGGCTTACCGAATCCTCTGCCCAGAACCCGTCCGACAGGCTGCTGCACGCCATCGACGCCCTGATGCACGCGGCCCGCGCCACGGCGGAAAACTTCTTCCAGTCCTCTGTTGCGGAAAACCGGGCCACGCAGTTCAAGGCCATTGCTGCGTACGGGCTGTTCTGCGCCCTGGTCGTGGCCATCACCTATCTTGTCAGTTGGAGCATCCGCCGACGCCTGCTGGCCCTGACCGGCTGCGTCAAGTCACTGGCCGACGGCGACCTGGACGTGCAGGTACCCTACGGCGACGAACGCAACGAAATGGGGGCCATGGCCCGCTCGCTGGAAGTGCTGCGGGGCGTTTCGCGCCAGATGGAACAGCAGCGCTGGATCAAGGCCCAGATGTCCGAGACTGCCACCGCGCTGCAACAGGCAGGCGACCTGGGCTCCTTCGGCCAGCGCCTGTCCGCCGTGGCCGCACAGGTATCCGGCGCCCCCTACGCGGCGGTGTACGTGCCCAATGACGATGGCGAACACCTTGATCTGGTGGCTTCCCTGGGCGGCGTCGTCGGCGGTCCTCCCGCCAGCGTCCCCAAGGGCGGCGGACTGGTGGGCCGTTGCGCCGCCACGCGTGCACCCGTGGAACTTGCGCCGCCGGACGGTGAAGCCCTGCGCTTCTCAACCGGGCTCGGCGATGTGCACCCCGCCTCGTTGCGGGCCTATCCGCTGCTGCTGGGCGAACGCCTGCTCGGCGTGCTGGAACTGGCCACCCTGGGGCGCTGCCCCCCCGCGCCGCCACCCTGTTCGAGGACATGCTGCCCATGGCCGCCCTGTCGCAGGAAGTGCTGGAGCGCAACCTGCACACCCGCAGCCTGCTGGAGCAGACCCGCAGCCAGGCAAATGAACTGGAGGAAAGCCGCGAACTGCTGCGCCGCAGCGAGGCCTTTTTCCGCGCCGTGTTCGAAACGGCGGGCATCGGCATAGTCAGCGAACGCAGGGGGCTTGGCATCGACCGGGCCAACCCCGCCTTCAGCGACTTCATCGGTATCAGCGAACCGGAACTGCGCGGGCGCGACCTTGGGGACTTCTTTCACCCCGATGACCGGGAAGCGCTGAAAGCCCTGCTGGGCCGCCTGGACCCCGACAGGCTGGAATACGCCACCCTGCACTACGGCGAACCGGAACGGGGCCGCCCGGAATCCGACGAACCGGACCCGGCCCGCTCCACCATCGCGGTGCGGGCAGAGCACCGCTACCTGCGCCCCGACGGCGAGGTGCGCTGGGCCGACGTGCGCTGCGCGCTCATCGGCGACAAGGACGTCACCCCCCGTCGGGTCACCCTGATCAACGACATCACCGAACTCAAGGAACAGCAGGCGGAACTGAAGGATACCGAGGCATGGTACCGGGGCATCGTGCATTCTGCCCCGGACGCCATGCTGGTGGTGGACGGAGAGGGGCGCATCGTGCTGTGCAACCCGCAGCTTGAACGGCTGCTGGGCTACGAACCCGGCGAACTTACGGGGCATTTGGTCGAGCAATTCCTGCCCAAAGAAATACGCAAGCGCCACGTGAAACTGCGCAACGACTTCCTGGCCTCGCCGCTTCAGGTCATCGGCCATGAGCGCGAAGTAATCGGCGTACGCAAGGACGGCACCCGCCTGCCGCTGGAAATCAGCCTCAGCAAGCTGCCCCCGTCCGAGCGCCACCCCATGAGCGCCTGCGGCGCCCTGCGAGACATATCCCTGCGCAAGCGCTCCGAGGCCGAACTGCGCAAGGCCAAGGAAATGGCCGAAGAAGCCACGCGGCTCAAAAGCGATTTCCTGGCCAACATGAGCCACGAAATCCGCACCCCCATGAACGCCATCATCGGCATGGCCCACCTGGCCCTGAAGACGGACCTGGACCCGCGCCAGACAGACTACGTGCGCAAGATACGCGCCTCGGGCCAGCACCTGCTGGGCATCCTCAACGACATCCTCGACTTCTCCAAGATCGAGGCGGGCAAGCTGACGGTGGAGAACACCGAGTTCGAACTGGAAACCGTGCTCGACACCGTGGCCAACCTGGTGTCGGAAAAAGCCGCCACCAAGGGGCTGGAGTTCGTGCTCGACGTGGCCGCGGACGTCCCCCCCGTGCTGCAGGGCGACCCGCTGCGCCTGGGGCAGATTCTCATCAACTACGCCAACAACGCGGTGAAGTTCACCGAGCGCGGCGAAATCGTGGTCCGCGTGGAAACGCTGGAAAAGGGCGATGCCGAGGTGCTGCTGCGTTTTGCCGTGCGCGACACGGGCATCGGCCTCACCGACGAGCAGAAGGCCCGGTTGTTCGTCTCGTTCCAGCAGGCGGACACCTCCACCACCCGCAAGTACGGCGGCACCGGCCTTGGCCTTGCCATCGCCAAGAAGCTGGCGGACCTGATGGGCGGCAGCGTGGGCGTGGACAGCACCCCCGGCGGGGGCAGCACCTTCTGGTTCACGGCCCGGCTGGGCCTGGGCTCCGCGCGGAGACCACTGGTGCCGCACATCGATCTGCGCGGCCTGCGGGTGCTGGTGGTGGACGACAACCCCCAGGCCCGCATGGTGCTGGCCCTCATGCTGGAAGGCATGACCTTCCGTCCGGTCATGGCGGACGGCGGCGTGGCCGCGTTGGGCCTGCTGCGCGAGGCCCAGAACTCGAACACCCCCTTCGGCATGGTCTTCCTGGACTGGCAGATGCCCGGCATGGACGGGCTGGAGACGGCCCGCAAGATCCGCGCCCTGGCGCCGGACCTGCCCGTGGCCATCGTTACCGCCCACGGGCGCGAAGAAATTTACGCCGCGTCCGAGGGGGTGGGCGTGTCCGCGATACTGGTGAAGCCGGTGCAGCCGTCCCTGCTGTTCGACACGGCCATGCGCCTGCTGGGTGCGGCGCATCCGGCGCCGCACTCCGCCATGCCGCCGCCGGACACCCTCCCCGCCATGCTCGACGGGGTGCGGGGGGCGCGCGTGCTGCTGGTGGAGGACAACGAACTCAACCGAGAGGTGGCCCTGGGCCTGCTGGCCGAAGCGGGGCTGGTTCCCGATGCGGCGGAAGACGGGGCGCAGGCGGTGCGCATGGTCGCGGAAGGACACTACGATCTTGTGTTGATGGACGTGCAGATGCCCGTCATGGACGGATACGAGGCCACCCGGACCATCCGCCGCAGCCGGGGGGCCGACAGCCTGCCCATCGTGGCCATGACCGCCAACGCCATGCAGGGCGACCGCGAGGCGTGCCTGGCGGCGGGCATGAACGACCACGTGGCCAAGCCCATCGATCCGGATGAACTGTTCGCGGCGCTGATCCGCTGGCTGCCCCGGCAAGGCGAGGCAGGGCGGGGGAATGCGCCGGACGTGACCGTTCCCGGCGCTTCGCCCGGCGCACAGGCAGAGGTTGCGCCCGGCACGTCGCCAATCTCCGGCGCCGCCAGGCAAGACGGCCCCCCCAAAAAAAACGGTGCCCGACGCATCCTCGACCCGGAGGCGGGACTGCGCCGCGTGCTGGGCAAGCAGGCCACCTACTACACCCTGCTGCGGCGCTTCGTTACCCAGCACGCCGACGCGGCCACGCGCATCGCCAGACTCATCCAGTCCGGCGACGGAGCGGCGGCCACGCGCGAGGCGCACACCCTGAAAGGCGTGGCGGGCACCCTGGGCGCCCGCACGGTGCAGGCCCA
>NZ_VRYY01000095.1 GCF_015731765.1 Nitratidesulfovibrio oxamicus | reverse complement strand
GACGTGCGCACGGCGGCCCCGTGGCCGCTGCTGCTGCCTCTGGCCGTGCTGGACCTGCGCGGCAGGGCGGCGGCGGATTTCGGCACTCGCTGCACCCCGAACGATGTGCTGGCATGGGAAGCGGCCCATGGCCGCGTTCCGCGCGGCTGTCTGTTCGTGTGCAACACCGGCTGGCACCGCCTGTGGTCCGATCCCGACCGGTTCATGGGGGTGCAGTGGGGCGCGCTGCGTGCCGGGCCGGGGGATGCGCCGCCCATGCAGTTTCCCTCGTTCACGCCTGCTGCCGTGCACCTGCTGGTGCACGAACGGGGCGCGGGGGGCATCGGCATCGACACGCACGGGGTGGACGCCCCGGACGACGCGGAGTTCCTGTGCAACCGCATGGCCCTGGCCGCAGGGGCCGTGGTGGTGGAATGCCTGGCCGCGCTGGGCGGACTGCCCGCCACCGGGGCGCACGTGCTGCTGGCTCCGCTGGGGCTGTGCGGCGGTACCGGCGCACCTGTCTCCGTCACGGCGTTCGTCCCGTAGAACGTACGCGAGACAACTCTGTGCGAGATATTCTCGCGCAGTGGAGCGGGGATACGCAAAGATCAGGGGGAGGAACCGTATGGCTCCTCCCCCTGTGTACATGTGTGGCCGGGCGTCGGGATGGTGCAGTGCCGCCGCTTCGCCTTGGGCTGGCTCCCAATGGGGATTCCCGTTCGGTGGCAAGGAAAACAAGCCTGCCATGAGGGAGCATGCCTTAGCCGTTAGGCGAGCTTGCGAGCCTTACGGATGAAGACAGCAAGGCTATGCAGGCGACGCTTGACCTCTCTGCGCACGATGCCCGTAAAGTTCGCAAGCTCGCTTAACGGGCACGCTTCGCGCCCTTCGGGTCGGATGCCAACGGACGAAAAGACAATTTGGAGCTGCCCCTAGCTGCGCATGTCGCCAATAATCCGCGTCAGGTCCGAAGCCAGCCGCGAGACGTCTTCCACCGCCTGCGCCGAGTGGCGCATGGCTTCCGCCGTTTCGGCGGCGATGCGGGTTATCTCGTCGGTGGAGCGGTTGATTTCCTCGCTGGCGGCGGATTGCTGTTCCGACGCCGTGGCGATGGCCCGCACCTGGTCGGCGGTGCTTTCCACAAGGCCCACGATCTCGCGCAGCACGTCGCCGGAGCGGCGGGCCATGCCCGTGCCTTCCTCGATGGCGGCGGTGGCCTTTTCGGTATTGTCGATATTCTTGCGCGTGCTTTCCTGAATGCCCCGGATGGCGCTGCCCACCTCGTTGGTGGCGGTCATGGTCTTTTCGGCCAGCTTGCGCACCTCGTCGGCCACCACGGCAAAGCCGCGCCCGGCGTCCCCGGCACGGGCAGCCTCGATGGCGGCGTTCAGCGCCAGCAGGTTGGTCTGGTCCGCGATGTCGGCAATGACGTTCATGATCTGGCCGATGCCCTGGGCCTGGGTACCCAGTTCGGCCATGTCGGCCTTGAGGTGCGATGCCAGGTCATGGGCATGCTGGATGGTGCGCACAGAGCCGTCCACCACCTCGGCTCCTTCCTGGGCGCGGGTCTTGGCCTTTTCGGCCATTTCGGCGGCGCCGCCCGCATTGCGGGCCACTTCCAGCACGCTGGCGTTCATTTGCTCCATGGCGGTGGCCGCCTCGGCGGTGCGCTCGCGCTGGATGTCAGAGCCGCGCGCGGATTGTTCGATCTGCGCCGAAAGCTGCTCCGACGCGGCGGCCAGTTGCGCGGCCACGTCATCAGCCTCTGCCGAGGCGCGGGCGATGCGTTCGTTCTGTTCCGCGATGATGGCGGCCTGGCGCTTCATCTCGGTGGTGTCTATGTACAGGCAGAAACCGCCGATGATGTTGCCGTCCAGGTCTTGCAGGTAGGTGACGTTGGCCAGCACGTCCACCTTGCCGCCCTTGTGGCCGGAGATGACCACCTCCAGGTTCTTGATGCTGGTCTTTTCGTTCATGGCCCGGCCCACGGCGGTCTTGCGGCCCGGCTCGTTGTAGAACACTTCCGCCAGGGTGCGGCCCTACTGCGCCTTGGGATCGGTGTCGATTTCCAGCATGTCCATGCAGGCCTTGTTGGTGAACACCGTGCGTTCCTCGCGGTCCACGATAAGTACGGGCACAACCATGGCCTCCAGCACGCTCTGCGAAAACCCCAGTTTTTCCTTCAGGTCGGCCACCATGGTCTGGATGGAGCGGGCCAGGTCGTCCAGTTCGTAGCGGTACGCGCCATCCATGACGGCGCGCAGGTCGCCCTGGGCCACCTGTCCGGCGAATTGCCGGATGCGGTTCATGGGGCCGATGATGAGGCGCCGGGTAAGCAGCACGATGGAGCCTGTCAGGGCCACAATGGCCACAAGCCCCATTATTGCCAACAGCATGCGCTGCTGGCGCGCCACGGTGGCCAGATCGTCTTCATAGGCTGAAGAACATATTTTCCAGCCAGTTATGGGCATGGTACAGCTGACGAGGATTTTCGTCTTGCCTTCCCAGAGGTATTGGAACTGTGTCGTCTGCTGCGCCAGGACAGCGCGGGCAAAGTCGTACTGCGTCGCGTCGGTGAGCAGCAGGGCCTTGTTGGGATGCGAAAGGAAGCGCCCCTTGGCGTCAAGCACGAAGGGGTACCCCTGCTGGCCGAATTTCACGCTTTCCACGAAGCGGTCACTGAAGCTGGTCCAGTCCAGGTTGATGGCGATGCCCCCGCCGGATTGCCCCATGACGTTCTGCACCGGGGCGGCGATGGTGAACAGCACGTTCCCCTTGCTGCCCTTGAACGGCGTGGTGTCGATGAATTCCTTGCCTGCGGTCACGGCGGCGAGCACCTCGGGCATGTCCAGTTGCTTGCCGGACATCTCCTTCCCGTCGTCGGTATACCCGTAGAGCACCTTGCCCGCGGCATCGAACGCAAAGATCGCGGCGTAATGCGGATTGCCCTTCAGCGTCTGCTGCAACTGGTCCTTCATGACCAGGCTGGCGCTGCCGTACAGCACTCCGCTGGCCAGCGTCTTTTGTTGGGTAAGCCCACGCACGGCGGTGAGGTTGCTGGTCACGAAGTCTTCCGCCACCTTTTCGATCTGCTGTCCCACCTGGGCCATGTTGGCGGTTTCGCTGCGCAGCGTGCCGTCGTATGCGGTTTTGGACGCAATGAACACGAACGCGCACATGAAGAAGACGACCAGCCCGCCGGTAAGGACGGTGATCTGCGTGGAGATGCTCTTGAAACGCATGGGGTACTCCCGGAAACGATGTATCTCTTGCGGGACTTATCGACACATTCCGGCGGTTGTTTAGGTGCGCCGGGCATGCGGGCATACGCTGAAGGGTGGGGCGCGCCTGTCGTCCGGCGCCCGCCCCCATAGGGGGCCATGCCACAGGCTAGCCGGAAGCGTGGCGGCTGCCAAGCGGTTTTGCGTCGGTCACGGGTCGTGCGTTGGCCGTGATTCGGATGCTCGGTACGGTCGTGCGCAGTGGCAAATGACGTTTGGCGTACTGTGACAGGTAGTTGCGGCGTATTCGTACGCGGAGCGTGCCGGGCCGCCGGTCTTGGGCGGAGGGCAGGGTAAAACCTGATGGAGGGAAGGGGCGCGTTGCGTTCAGGCCAGGCCGAAAACACGAACGGGGGGCGCCGTGCGGCGCCCCCCGTGGCAAGACCTGATGCTTCATGTGCGGGACTGTTGCCGGTCCCCGTGCCCGGCGGCTAGACGATGCCCGCCGCCGACAGGATGTCGCGCAGGCGCGACTGGTTGGCGGGCTGCAACGGCACCATGGGCAGGCGCAGTTCCAGTTCGATCCTGCCCATCATGGACAGGGCCGTCTTGACCGGGATGGGGTTGGTTTCCAGGAACATGGCGCGGTTGATGGACGCGATCTCGTAGTGCACCCGGCGCGCGGTGGCCAGGTCGCCCTCGAAGAAGGCGCGGCACAGTTCGGACATCTTGGCGGGCACCACGTTGGAACTCACCGAGATGACCCCGCAGCCGCCCACGGCCAGCAGGGGCAGCACCGTGAAGTCGTCGCCCGACAGCACCTGGAAGTCGGCGCCGCAGTATTCGATGATCTCCGAGACCTGGATCAGGTTGCCGGTGGCTTCCTTGACCCCGATCACCTCGGGGATGTCGCGCTTCATGCGGGCCAGGGTTTCCGGACACAGGTTGGTGCCGGTGCGGCTGGGCACGTTGTACACGATGAAGGGCATGGGCACTTCGGCGGCAATGGCCTTGAAGTGCTGGTACAGCCCTTCCTGGGTGGGCTTGTTGTAGTAAGGGGTGATCAGCAGCGCGCCGTCGGCCCCGGCCTGCTTGGCGTAGCGGGTAAGCTCCACCGCCTCGCGGGTGTTGTTGGAACCGGCGCCCGCCAGCACGGGCACGCGACCCTTGACCTGCTCGACGCAGATGCGGATGACGTCCTTGTGTTCCTGGTGGGTGAGCGTTGCCGATTCGCCGGTGGTGCCGCAGGGGACAAGGCCGTTGATGCCCTGTTCGATCTGCCATTCGATGAACGCGCGATAGCGTTCCTCGTCCACCTCGCCGTTGCGGAACGGCGTGACGAGAGCGGTGAAAGCGCCTTGAAACTGCATGTTGCCTCCTTTGGACCGGGTACCTGCTGCCCCGGCCTTCGACACGCCGTGCCCGTGGGCCGCCGCTCCTGCCTGTGCCGCACGGCCTGAAACGCGCGGCAGCGGCAAGGGGGCCCGGCGGGCCGGGTGCGTTACGCCAGGGCCAGCCCCAGCCCTTCCAGGAACATTTCGCCGGAGAAGACGCGCACGGCCTTGCCGGAAAGGAACACCGAGCCGCCTTCAATGGATATGCCAAGCATCTCGCCGCCGGAGCTCCTGACATTCACCGTGGACTCCGTAAGGCCCAGCGCATGCGCGATGAACGCGCCCGCCGCCGCCCCCGTGCCGCAGGCGTAGGTTTCGTCCTCCACGCCGCGTTCGAAGGTGCGCAGGTGGATGTTCCTGCGGTCGATGACCTGTGCGAAGTTGGCGTTGGTGCCCGCGGGCGCGAAATGCGCGTGGCGGCGCAGCGCGGCGCCCAGGGTGCGTACGTCCACGGCGGAGGCGTCGCGTTTGAACACCACGGCATGGGGTACGCCGGTGTTCACGAAGTGCACCATGTCGCGGCCTTCGCCAAGGTCCAGTTCTATGCCCAGGGCCAGGTCGCGCGGCGGGGTCAGCTCCACCTTGGCCATTCCGGCGGCCACGTCGGCCTCGGCGCGGATGAGCCCGGCGTCGGTGCCGAAGACGTGCTTCGGACCGGCAAAGCCCAGTTCCACGGCCAGCAGCGCGGCGCAGCGCGAAGCGTTGCCGCACATTTCGGCGCGCGAGCCGTCGGCATTGTAGAAGTGCCAGATGTAGTCGCCTTCGCGGTCTTTCGGCGTTTTATCCAGAAAGACGAGGCCGTCGGCGCCCACGCCGAAGGCGCGGCGGCACACGGAGCGGGCCCAGTCGGGCATGGCCGCGACGGGCAGGCCCAGCGCCCGGTTGTCGATGAATACGAAGTCGTTACCGCACCCATGCAGTTTGTGGATGGGTACGGTGCGTGCCTTGCCGCTCATGCTGCGTGCTCCTTGTGTTGGCCGGGGCCGGGGCGGGCGCGCGTTGCGCTGCCTACCACGCGGCGGGAACCGTGCCGACGACCGCCTCGACGGCAGGATCCGGCTCCACGGCGTCCTTCAGGGGAACCTGCCGGACGGAAATATCCATGCCCACGATCCAGTGCCGGGGCTGTGAAAAACCTTGTACCCGTTGGGGCCATGCCAGTACGTCCACCACGTTGACGCTTCTTCCCTGCATGTCTGGCCGGGACCATAGCAGCGAAGGTGCCGCGCCGTCCACGACCCCGTCGAAACCGGTGCCGATGCCACCGCCGAGCAGGATGTGGAAGGCCTGCCCAAGCTCCGCCAGATAGCGGCGCTCACCCAGGCCGCCCCATCCTGCCACGCCGATGACCATGTCGGCCCGTGCACGTGCGGTCAGCCCCGCCTGCGCCGCCTGCGCGGCCATGGCGGGGGTGGGGTCTTCCCACGGTTTCGCCAGCGCGGGCAGGAAGACCACGGCCACTGTGCGCCCGGACACCTGATGCAGACGGGTGAACGGTTCTCCGCCCACCTCGCGGAAGCCTTTGGGCATGCCGCCCGCATGGTCGCGGAACCAGGCGGCGGCAGCGGCGGACAGGTAGCCATCGTCCACGCGCAGCAGGTCGTAGGCCTTGCGCGTCATGGATGCCAGGCGGCCCGCCGCGTCTTCTCCGGCGTCAGGCGCGAATTCGTCGGGACCGGCCAGCACCAGGGTCGGGATCCCGTCCTGTCCTCGCCACTGCTTGAACATGCTCGCCCGCCGGGCAAGCCCACCAGAGGTGCCGCCACCTCAGGAGGGGCAGGGATGCAGCGTTCCCTTTGTGCTGGCGTTGTACAGGATGCGCAGTACCGGCCTGCCTGATGCATCGCCGAAGTCGCCCAAATCACCCTGTCCCGCCGTGGCGTCGGTCCCTGCATGTCCGTTTCGGCCATCCTGCCCCTGCGGCTCCACTCGCTCCACCAGGGCGAAATCCGCCAGGCCGCGCGGGGCGGCAACCGGAGCGGGTTCGATCACGGGCGGGGCCGCAGGCACGGGCATGTGCACGCGCGGCTCGCCGGCGGAGGCAAAGGGAAGCCCAGTGGGCAGGCCGTCGCGCG
>NZ_VRYY01000094.1 GCF_015731765.1 Nitratidesulfovibrio oxamicus | reverse complement strand
GGGCAGGTACGCGGCTGCCGCGTTGCGGGCGGCGTCCATGGTGGCCGCGTCGGCGGCGGGAACGGGGCCTGCGGCGTCCTCGGCGGGAACGAAGGGCACCACGTAGATGCCCGAGGCGCCCAGCACCTTGGCGGCGGCGGCAATGTCACCCACGTGGGTATCGTTGATGCCGGTGTACACGGTGACGCACACCGTCACCTCGATGCCCGCCCTGACCAGCGCGGCAAGGGCCACGGCCTGCTCGTCCACGAGCAGGGCCGCGCCCTCGCCGGGCCGCAGGGTGCGGGTGCCGGGGCGGATCCATGCGTACAGGGTGTCCACCAGTTCCGGGTCCACGGCGTCCATGAGCAGGGTGACGTGGCTGACGCCAGTATCCGCCAGGGCGGCGGCATGGCTGGCCACGCCGAGACCGTTGGTGGTCACGGTCAGGGTGATGTGCGGGTAGGCGGCGCGCACCAGATGCAGGGTTTCCAGGGTGCGGTGGGGCACGGCGAACGGGTCGCCGGGACCGGCAATGCCCACCGTATCCACCACCGCGCCCGATTCCATGACCGTGCGCAGGTGCTCCAGCGCCTCGTGCGGCAGCATGGCGGGGGATGCGGGCTGCATTCCGCAGGCGCACGGGGTGCTCACGCCCGTATCGCCATGGCGGCTGCGGGCGTTGGAACGCGGCGCCACCGGCAGCAGCAGCCAGCCGCCGGGGCGTCCGTTCGTGTGCATGCAGTGGGGTGCGCCGCTCATGGTGTCTCCGTGGGGTTCTCCGCCCGGCGCCGGGTGGCGCCGTATGGTGCCAAGCGGCGCCGGGCGGAAAGGATGCAGTTGCTGGGTGTGTCGTCACGAGCAGGATTTTTGTGCTCTGCCAAGGAAGGACAATTTTTTATGGAGGGAGCGTACTCTTCCCGTACGTGACCGGAATAAAAACTTGTTCTGACCTCGTTGCGCTCGATGTCCGTAGGGCCCGCAAGCTCGCCCAACGGGCACGCATCGCGCCCTTCGGGTCGGTAAAGCAGAGGACAAAAGGACGCTCGTGACGGCACGCCCTAGTAGACGAGCTCGAACTTCTCCTCGGGCGCATCCCGATCGGCGCGGTCGAGCAGGACCCCCAGGATCTTTTCCATCAGGCGGATGCCGCCCTTGTACCCCGTCACCGGGAAGTACTGGTGGCCCACCCGGTCCATGATGGGGAAGCCGAAGCGCACGTAGGGGATGTCCTCGTCACGGGCGATGTACTTGCAGTAGGTGTTGCCCATGATGAGGTCGACCGGCTGGTTCTTGATCCACTGGTGGAGCAGGAACATGTCGCCCGCGGCGCGCACGTTGACGTCAAAGCCCTTGCCCGCGCACAATTCCCTGATGCGCGCCTCGAACTTCTTGCCCGGCGTGCCGGTAACCACGTGAACGGGCTGCATGTCGAGGGTCAGCAGGAACTCGGTCAGCGCGATGAGCTGGTCCGGGTCGCCCACCAGGGCCACCTTCTTGCCGAAGAAGTACTGGTGGTAGTCGGAGATGACGTCGATGAGCTGGCCGCGCTCGAAGTTCACCGTATCGGGCACGGAGGTACCGGCCACGGTGCGCAGGGCGTCGATGAAGCGGTCGGTGGCCTTCAGCCCGATGGGCAGGTCCAGCACCCGGCAGGGCACCTTGCACTGCGCATCCAGGGTGCGGGCCGCGTCGGCGGAACACCATTCGCCAAGGGCCAGGGTGCCGATGGCGTCGCCCGCGGCGCGAATGTCCTCTGCGGGGGTGCCCGCATCGGGGAACATGTGGTATTCGCCGGTCAGCGGGCCGTTCAGCACGCCCGAGGTATCGGGGAACATGGTGAAGGACACGCCGATCATGCCGGCGATGCGCTTGATCTCCTCCATGTCCGCAGGTTCCACCCAGCCGGGGATGATGTTGACCTTGCCGTTCTTCTTGCCGGAAGCAACAGCCAGGCACTTCACCATACCCTTGACCATGTTGGAGAAGCCGGTGACGTGCGAGCCCACGTAGCTGGGCGTGGAGGCAAAGATCACCTGCTTGCCCGCAGGCACCTTGCCTTCCTTCACCGCCTTGTCGACGATCTGGTTCAGGTCGTCGCCAATGGTTTCGGACAGGCAGGTGGTGTGCACCGTGATGATTTCCGGCTCGTACACCGAAAAGATGTTCTCGATGGCCTGCAACAGGTTGGCCTGGCCGCCGAACACGGATGCGCCTTCGGTGAACGAACTGGTGGCCGCCGACACGGGCTCCTTGTAGTGGCGGGTCAGGGTGCTGCGGTGGTAGGCGCAGCAGCCCTGCGAGCCGTGGCTGTGCGGCAGGCAGCCCTTGATGCCCAGGCCCGCGTACATGGCGCCGATGGGCTGGCAGGTCTTGGCCGGGTTGATGTTGAGCGCCGAGCGTTCCCTGATTTCCGCCGGGGTATGTCTGAGCAGCATGTCGTTTCCCTTCCTTGCCCGTTATTCCCAGACGTAGGTTGCCGAGAGCTCGGGGTTTTCTTCCCAGGGGGCCTTGAGGTCGTTCCAGACCTTGCTGGTGACCAGGCGCTTGATTTCCACGTAGAAGTTCACCGCGCCCCTGAAGCCGGCATAGGGTCCGCCGTAGTCGTAGCTGTGCAGTTGCTTCATGGGCACGCCCATCTTCTGCACCGAGAACTTTTCCTTGATGCCCGCGCAGAACACGTCGGGTTTCAGGAGCTCGATCAGCTTGTCGGCCTCGTACTGGTTCAGGTCGTCGATGACGAGGGTGTTGGACTCCATCTGGGGCATCATCCCTTCGTAATCCTTGAAGGTGAAGCCTTCCTCGGCGAGGCGCTTCAGGTCTTCGTCAGACTTGCGCGGGACAAAGCGGGTGGAATCGGGCGTGACCTCGATTTCCTCGATGTTGCGGCTGTCGGCGTCCACCTTGATGGTGGGCATGACCTTGCGGCCTTCGTAGTCGTCGCGGTGGGCGAATTCGTACCCGGCGGCGATGGTCTTCATGCCCATTTCGGTGAACAGGTCCTGGTAGTGGTGGGCGCGCGAGCCACCCACGAACAGCATGGCCGTCTTGCCTTCGGTGAAGGGCTTCACGTCTTCCAGGGCCGCATGCACGGCGGGCATTTCTTCGGCGATGACTTCTTCCACCCGGTCGATCAGCTTCTTGTCGCCGAAGTACTGGGCGATCTTGCGCAGCGACTTGGCGGAGGATTCCGCGCCGATGAAGTTCACCTTGATCCACGGGATGCCGTACTTTGTCTCCATCATTTCGGCCACGTAGTTGATGGAACGGTGGCACATGACGGCGTTCAGGTCGGCCTGGTGGGCGGTGGCGAAATGCTCGTAGGTGGAGTTGCCGCTGAAGGTGGACACCAGGGTGATGCCGCACTTTTCGAGCACGCGTTCCAGTTCGAAGGCATCACCGCCGATGTTGTACTCGCCCAGCATGTTGATCTTGTATTCGCCAAGCCTGGGGGTATCGTCCTCGCCCACCACGTGGGTGAATATCTGGTTGTTGGCGATGTGATGCCCGGCGGACTGCGAGACGCCCTTGTACCCTTCGCAGCTGAAGGCGAAGATGTTGATGCCGAGCTTCTCCTTCATCTTGCGGGCCACGGCGTGGATGTCGTCGCCGATGAGGCCCACGGGACAGGTGGCGAAGATGGCGATGGCCTTGGGGTGGAAGGTGTCGTAGGCCTCCTGGATGGCCGCGATCAGCTTCTTTTCACCGCCGAAGATGATGTCCTCGTCCTGCATGTCCGTGGAGAAGGCGTAGGGCATGAAGTTTTCGGACGATTCCAGCGGCGCCTTGGTCTGGTTGCGGCGGGTGAGCCACGAGTAGAACCCGCAGCCGATGGGCCCGTGCGTGATGTTCACGATGTCGCGGGTGGGGCCCAGGATAACGCCCTTGCATCCCGCGTAGGTGCAGCCGCGCATGGTGATGATGCCGGGCGTGGTGCGCACGTTGGCCTGCACCTCGGGCACCACGTCGCCGTCCTTCACGTCGTTGATGACGATCTGCTTGGCGCGCTTGCGGGCGACCTTGGTGGGATACTTCTTGAGCAGCTCTTCCTTGACGGTCGCGACGTCGGGGATGCTCTTGTGCTTCAAAGCCATGATGTACCTCGTTGCTAGCAGTAGGCGTGGTTGCAAGGTGTAGTTTTGTTCGCTGGCCAGGAAAACGAGGCGGCCGCGAGGGAACATACTCTTCTTGTATTTGACCGAGTCGGCGGCCGAAGTTTGACGCTTTGCTCTTGATGTCCGTAAGGCTCGCACGCTCGCCCAACGGCCACGCTTCGCGCCCTTCGGGTCAGTCCGTCAGCGGGCAAAAGAACCCTTGCAACGCGCCTACAGGATGGCTTTGTCGCCATGCTCGGCGGTTCTCACACGGTGGGCTTCCGGAACGGCGGTGACGAAGATCTTGCCGTCGCCGGGCTTGCCCGTCTGGTTCACCTTGATGATGGCCTCGACCACGTCGCTGACCTGGTCGTCGGGCACCACCACGGTGACCACGCGCTTGGAATACAGCCTGCCCTTTTCACCGAGCAGTTCCACGGCCTCTTCGAACCCTTCCTTGGCGCCTTCCAGCAGGTCGCTGCTGACCAGCCCCTTGCCCCGGCCGAAGGCCTCGTGGGCGTAGAAGCCGTTCACGCCCGCCCCGGTCAGCGCCTTCTTGGTCTGGTTCATCTTGTTCAGGCGCACTACGGCCATGATCTCCTTCATGCCGCAGCCTCCTCGATGTCGGGTTCCTTCACGCCGGAGCTGATCGTGTAGACCTCTTCCACCGGGGTGACGAAGATCTTGCCGTCGCCGAAGGCGCCCTTGGCGCCGGTGCGGGCCGCTTCCATGATGGTGTCGATGACGAACTGCCTATCGCTGGCCTTCACCACGCTGATCAGCAGGGTCTTGGGAATTTCGTCGTAAGTGATCTCGCCGATCTTGATGCCGCGCTGCTTGCCGCGCCCGGCCACGGACATCTTGGTCACGGCCGGGAAGCCTGCGGCCATGAGGGCGGCCAGCACGTCGTCGGATTTTTCGGGTCTCACGATGGCACGAACCATGATCATCATCGCCGTTCTCCTTCAGCTTGGGTGGCAGTCGTCTGTTGGGTTCTCATCAGGCCCGGGCTAGGCTTCGAACAGGCCGTAATCCATCAGCAGCTTTTCCAGTTCCGCGATCTGGAGGGGCTTCGGCACCACGAACATCTGGTTTTCGTCGATGGCTTTCGCCAGGTTGCGGTAGTGCTGGGCCTGCCCATGCTCGGGCGAGAACTCGATGACGGTCTGGCGGTGGATTTCGGCGCGCTGCACCTGGTTGTCGCGCGGGACGAAGTAGATCATCTGGGTGCCGATCTTGCGGGCCAGCTCCTCGATCATTTCCTTTTCGTTGTCCACGTTGCGCGAGTTGCAGATAAGGCCGCCAAGGCGCACCGCGCCCGATTCCGCGTACTTCATGATGCCCTTGCAGATGTTGTTGGCCGCGTACATGGCCATCATCTCGCCGGAACACACGATGTAGATTTCCTCGGCCTTGCCGTCGCGGATGGGCATGGCGAAGCCGCCGCACACAACGTCGCCGAGCACGTCATAGAACACGTAGTCCAGCTTCTGGTCTTCCTCGTACGCGCCGAGGGATTCCAGCATGTTGATGGAGGTGATGATGCCGCGCCCCGCACAGCCGACGCCCGGTTCGGGGCCGCCCGATTCCACGCAGAGGGTGGTGGAGTAGCCAGGCTTGCGGATATCATCGAGTTCCACGTCCTCGCCCTCGTCACGCAGGGTGTCGAGCACCGACTTCTGGGCCAGGCCGCCCAGCAGCAGACGGGTGGAGTCGGCCTTGGGGTCGCAGCCGACGACCATGACCTTGCGCCCCAGAGCTTCCGCGAGACCCGCGACGGTGTTCTGCGTGGTCGTGGACTTGCCGATGCCGCCCTTACCGTAGATGGCCACCTTTCTCATGATATCCTCCTGAAGATTCACGCCCGACCGGGGGGATTGGCCGGGGTGTGTTCGCCGTGACTGGCGTGCCCATGCAACGACACGCATAGGGCAAACGCCGTGCCAGTGCAGTCGACAGCGTACAACCACATGGAACAACATGCTTTGTGCGCACGAACGGCGGTTTGTGCATTCATCGGGCGCTACACGTATGCAGCGACCAATTTGTCGCATGCGACAAATGCGTTGCGCCCGACATGGACCGGACAGGGCCTGAAAGGGGTGACGAAGGGAGCGAAGCGGCAAAACGGCGGGATGTGCGACGTGCAGGTACGGCGCAACCGCAAGCACCGGTACGAAGGATGGCGCCGCCGTGCCAGCCGCGCCGGAGCACAGGTACGCCATGGGAGCAAGGCCCCGCGGCCCCACGGCGGGCAGCGCCGGGCAGGCATCCGTAGGCGACCGGGGCGGGCACGGGCCGGGTGAATCCCGCCTTCGACGCCCATTTCGATGGTCGTTTGGCATCGACGATGCAGAGGGCTTGGCGTCCGGTTCACGCGGATGTCCGCCCCGCCCCCTTCCTCCGCCGTCACCCACACCAGAACCTGCGGGGCCGGGGCGGCTCCGCCATTCTTCGGGGAGGCCGCATGCTGCTCGACACCACCCTGCGCGAAGGGGAACAGTCCTTCGGCACCTACCTGTCCATGACCGACCGCGAACGCATCCTGCGCGGCCTTGCCGCCGTGGGCGTGCCCGAGGCCGAGGTGGGCTGGGCCGGGCGCGACGACCTTGCGGACATGCTGGCCCTGTCGGCCCGCGTGGCC
>NZ_VRYY01000093.1 GCF_015731765.1 Nitratidesulfovibrio oxamicus | reverse complement strand
AGCCGCAGTCGCCCCCGCTCGCCCCGCGCCGTGCCGCGCGCCCGCTCCACCGCCGCGTCCAGCCCGGCCAGCAGGTCGCGCACGTCGTCGCGCAGGGCCTCGCCCGCCGGGGTGGCCCGCACCGTACGGCTGGTGCGGTCGAACAGGCGCACACCCAATTCCTCTTCCAGCGCCTGAATCTGCTGGCTGAGCGGCGGCTGCGAAACGTGCATGCGCCGGGCGGCCCGCCCGAAGTGCAGTTCTTCCGCCACGGCCAGAAAGTAGCGTAGCTGGCGCAGCTCCATTATCAATATCTCCTGCGTATTGATTGGTTAGAAAATTCGAATTGGACATATCATTCGGTGGGCCGTAGCGTCCAGACCATGCACTCGGCCCCGTGGCCGGTTGGTGCGTACGGACAGGTGGAGCACGACAGGCGGTTCAGGATGGCCCTGGCCGCCCGCTCCACCACCCCGCAACCTCACGGAGCATTCCATGTTCGCCCTTGCCCTCATTCAACCCCGCCCCGACCGCCGCCCGCCCGTGCTGGTGCGCCTGGCCCTGGCCGTGCTGATGGGTGTGGTGCTGGGCGTGGCCATGGGCCTTGGCCCCTCGCTGGTTCCGTAACGTTCGCCATATCCGACCGCCACGCGCCGACGGGTCCGCCTGAAGCCCGGACGCGCGAAACAGGACGCCCCCTACCTGCCGGAGGGGGCGTCTTTTGTCGTGTAACGACAAGGTCGTGCGCGACAGTGCGGAATGCGGGCGGTACGGACGGCCCGGCGCATGCCCCCCCCGGTGCGCGGAGGAGGGCACACTGCAACGGAAGGACATGGCCGGGCCGCAGGGCGGCAGGCCGGACAGCGGTGGGTGCAGCGCCGCCGCCGGACCCCTTCCCCGGTGTCGTGGCCGACAACGGTTGTAGCCGGCCTAGAATGCGATGACCTGCTTGCCCACCACATCCCCGTTGCGCTGTCGCTGGTGGGCCAGCCGCACAGTGGCGGCGGAGAGGCCCCGCAACGGTTCCGCGCCAAGGGTGGTGCGAAGGGTTCCCTCGTCGACGAGGCGGGCCACCCTCGCGAGGATCAGCCCCTGCCTGCCAATGTCCCAGGTGGCGTACATGGACCGGGTGAACATGAATTCCCAGCAGAAGCGCACGGCCTTGCTCTTGAACAGGGTGATGTCCAGCGGTCCGGAAGGATCGTCAATGAGGCAGATGCTGCCCTGCGGGGCGATGACGGAGGCCATGGCCGCCCAGTGTTGCTCCATGTGGGTGGTGCAGAAGATGGCGTCCACCTCGGGTATGCCGATTCGGGCAAGTTCGGCGGGCAGATCGCCGCGGCCGATGACATGGGCCGCCCCCAGCGAGATGCACCAACCGGCGGATTCCGGACGGCCCGCTGTGGCGATGACCGTCAGCCCGGCCCACGCGCCCAGTTGCACGAGCATGGACCCCACGCCCCCTGCCCCGCCGATAACCAGCAGGGTTCTGCCGGTGTTGGCGCCCGCCTCCGGAGTGAAGCCCAGCCGGTCGAACAACCCCTCCCACGCGGTGAGCGACGTCAGCGGCAAGGCCGCCGCCTGGGCCGGAGTCAGCGATGCTGGGGCGGGGGCGGCCAGCCGCGCGTCCACCAACTGGTATTCGGCATTGGTGCCGGAACGACCCAGATCGCCCGCGTAGTACACGCGCTGGCCGGGGGCGAAGCCGCTGATCCCTGTACCCACGGCCTGCACCACGCCACTGGCGTCCCAGCCCAGCACACGTTGGGTGCCGGGGGTGAGGCGTTCGAAGACCTTGGTGTCGACGGGGTTCACGGCAACGGCGTCGATCCTGACCAGCAGATCGCGGTCGCCGGGGGCGGGAACGGGCATGTCCACGTCGCGGAACGCGTCGGGGTCTGTGACGGCAAGGCCGCCGGTGGCGATGACTGTCTTCATGGGGGTGCTCCTGTGTGCTTCGGGGGGATCGGTCATGAGTGATTGACGGGTACTGCGGATGCCGGGGTTACGTGCCGCCCCACCAGACATGGTGTTCCAGCGGATCGCCGCGTGAACTGGCGGCCTGTTGCGGCGGTGTGCTCCCCGACTGCGCGTCGGCACGGCCAGTGGAGCCGACAGGCGGGGACGAGTCCTTGCGGGTGAGATCGGCCAGCCATTGAAGGAAGCTGGAGATCATGCCGGGGTTGCCATGGTCGTCGGGCATGCAGGGGGCGTTCATGGCGTACTCCTGTGTCGGGGTAAAAGGCGGGAACGTGACGTCGCTGTGGATGTCGGACGGCTAGGGGCCGCCCCACCAGATGCGGTGGCAGTCCGGGTCTTCCCGGACCGGGGCCTCGTCCGTCCGGTGCTGCTGCTGTGCGGTTGCGGCATGCGCATCCGGCAGCGCCGGGGCCGCCTGCTGTCGTCCGGGACGATTGCCGCCCGTTTGCCAGTGGCGGAAGAGGGCCGTCAAAAGGCCGCTGCCGGGGATGCCCCGGCCGTGCCCCGGGGTTTCATGCGGGGCATGAAGTTCCGTGGGCCGATGGTTGGTGCAGTGGGTGTTCATGGGGTCTCCTGCGGGGTTGAGTTCCATGACTACCGTATAGGGCCGGGTCATCGAAAAGAAAAATTAATTGTTCTTGCGAATGTGATAACGAAAATTTATTGTTCTGTCATGAGACAGACAGACTTGGACATCGACCTGCTGCGGACGTTCGCCATCGTTGCGGAAACACATAGCTTCACCGCTGCGGGAGACATGCTGGGGCGCACGCAGTCCGCCATCAGCCAGCAGATCCGGCGGCTGGAAGACGCCGTGGGCAAGGATCTGCTGACGCGCACCAGCCGTTCGGTGGCCCTGACTCCGGCGGGTGAGATACTGCTCTCGCATGCCCACCGCATCATCCTGCTCAACGACGAGACCATGCGGCGGCTTGCCGCGCCGCCCATAACCGGGCACGTGCGGCTGGGGGTGTCCGAGGACTTCATCCCCCTGCAACTGCCCAGGCTGCTGGCCCACTTCGCACGGGCGCATCCGGGCGTGAAGCTGGAGCTCATGACCGGTCTCAGCACCGCGCTGGTCAACGCGATGAGCGACGGCCTGCTGGACGTGGTCATCGCCAAGCGCGACGCCCAACCCCAGAGCGGGCGGGTGATCTGGCGCGAACAGCTGGTGTGGATCGCCAGCCGCGACGAGCCGCTGGAATGCCCGGATGATGGAGGCGCCGTGCCGCTGGTGGTGCTGCCGCCGCCGTGCTCCTACCGAAAGGTGATGCTGGACGTGCTGGGCGGGGCCAAGCGGGCCTGGACCATCATCTGCACCACGCACAGCCTGATGGGCTTGCAGGCGGCGGTGGCCGGCGGGCTGGGCGTTTCGGTGGGCGCGCGGTCGTTCCTGCAGCCGGGCGTGCGCGAACTGGATGTCAGCAGGGACGCGGGGGGCGCGCCGCTGCCCGCGCTGCCGTCCGTGGAAATAGCCCTGTTCGGCGAGCCTAACGCCCCGACCGAACTTACCGGCGGCTTGGTGGACTTTCTGGTGGACGGCCTGCGGAGCCTGCGCGGCGAGGCATGGGCGGCGGACCTGATGGGGAACGGGGGGCCGACCAGGCGCGCCCGGGACTGGAACCCCAACGGCTTCGGCTGCTAAACGCCGGGAGGGGGGCTGCAGTACGCACCAAAAAGTGCCTGCTTGACTGTAACGCCACGCAAGGTATGCCTGAGACGGTGAAAAAACCGCGCCGACTTTGTCCGACGCCGTCCATCATGCCCCTGCATGCACTACAGGGCAGGTTTTGTACCGACGAGCCACGGACGAGCCACGGACGAGCACGCAGTCTGGCGCACAGCCGCAGCGAGGTTGCCATGAACGTTCTCATCCTCAACGGGCATGAGCCCTATCCCCGGTCCCCCGGAGATCTCAATCGTCACATGACAGGAGTGGCCCGCGACATACTGACGGGGCTGGGCCATGCAGTCCAGGTCGTGGAAACCGTAAAGCCCTACGATATCGATGCAGAGGTGGACCGGCACGTGTGGGCGGACAGGCTCATCGTGCAGTCGCCGGTGAACTGGATGGGCTTTTCCTGGAGTTTCAAGAAGTACATCGATGTCGTCTACCTTGCTGGCATGGACGGAAGGCTGAGCAAGGGTGACGGACGCAGTCGCTCCGCGCCCGAAAGACAATACGGTACGGGTGGCCACATGGGGGGCAAGCAGTACATGCTGTCGCTGACCTTCAACGCACCCGCTGCCGCGTTCGACGACCCCGGCCAGGTGCTGATGCGGGGGCGGACCGTGGACGACCTGTTCCTGCCCGCGCACATGACCTTCGGGTATCTCGGCATGACTGCGCTGGAAACCTTCAGCTGTCATGACGTGATCAAGAACCCGCGCATCGGGGAAGACCTGGAGCGTTTTCGCGCGCACATCACCCGGCTGTTCGGATAGGGCCTGCCGCGCGGTGCCCTTTCTGTCCTTTGGCGTCGCGAGAATGGCTTTTCATACCGGTCAAATAAGCAACGAGTGCGCCAGGGACCGCAACCGTAACGCCCGGGCTTCGCATTGGTGCAACGGTTGGGGCGTGCGCCCGCCGTAGAACGCCACGCTTCCCCGGCAGAGAACAAAAATCCTCATGGCGTTGGCAGGCCCAGATGGCACGGACGGATTGCTTGCGCACGTGAAAAAAGACGCCCCCTGCGCACAGGGGGCGTCTTTGCATTTCGGTCGGGCGAAAGAACGATGAGGCTACAGCAGCGGGATGTCCCAGTTGAACGGACTGGTCCGCCGCGGTTCGGGCACGGTCAGGGGCGGGTGCTCGTCGATGCGCACGAACAGGGTGTACCCGGCGGCTTCCAGTTGGCCCCGGCGGTCTTCGATGTCCAGCGGCCAACCGGGGTATATCCAGGTATTCTGCCCGTAGCGGCGGGCCCAGAACACCTCGTTCTTGGGGCTGCTGAACGGCTCGCCCGGCTTCAGCCCCTCCAGGTGGTGGCGGGTGACGCCCATGGGCCAGTAGCCGGACAGCACCACGCCCAGCGGCAGGCAACTCTGGCGCGGCAGGGCCAGGATGTCTTCTCCGGGCAGTTCGGGGCTGACGATGGCGGCAGAAAAACCCAGCTTGCGCAGTACGGCCAGCGCCGCCGGGTTGGACGTGTTGCAGAACGGACCGGCGGTCAGCACCAGGTCGCGCCGGGCGTGCCCATCCCCGAACAGGCCCACCTGCCACGGCGCGTTGAGCACGAAATGGCGCGCGCCGTCGCGGACGGCTTCGCGGGTCATGCGCAGCCACTGCGCTTCCTCGTCCGGCCAGATCACCGGCGGCAGCCACCACGAGATGCGCGGGTACAGCGTGCGCGACACCTCGCGCAGGGCTTTCGGCGACAGCCACAGGCCCATCACCGTGCCGGGGCGCACCCCGGCCTTGCCCTCGCGGCCATGCGGCAGCGAACCGCGCAGGATCACGTCCAGCGGGCGGGCGGGCTTGCCGGGGGCGGGATAGCTGGGGGTGAAGTCCACCGCGCCGCCTTCGCCGCCGCCCCTGCGGTGGCGTTCCAGCTTGGCCTGCCAGCTGCGCACCTCTCGCGTCAGTTCCGGCTCGCGGCGGTCGATGAGGAACACCGGCGTGCCCAGCTTGGGCGTCTTGTGGCGCGGCAGGCGCAGGTTGAAGGTGCCTGCCTTGGGGATGTGGCGGGCCACCGGCAGGGTGGTGTGCCACGATTCGTCCTCGTAGCCGATGCGCAAGAGATCCTGCGGCAGCAGTTCGAAGCGCGGCTTGAAGAAGATGCCCCCTTCCGGGGTCTGGCCCACCTTGCCCGCCAGCAGGCCGGAACTGGTCTGCTCGCCGGGGGCGGTGGGGTCGTCGCCGCGCTGGGGCAGAAAGCGCGAATGGGTGCCGGGGCGGCCCAGCGCCATTTCCAGGATGTCCTCGGCCTGCTTGCGGGCCTTGGGGTCGTCCGGGTTGTCGCGCAGCAGACGGTAGGCCGACACCGCGTAGTACACGTAGTGCGGCCCCTTCTTGCGGCCCTCGATCTTCCACGAGGCCATGTGCGGCACCGACAGCAGGGTTTTCGCCAGCACGTCCAGCGAAAGGTCGAGGCAGGAGAAGAAGCGCCCCTCGCGGCCCTTCTGGCGGTACACCCGGCGGCACGGCTGCACGCAGCGGCCCCGCAGGCCGCTTTTGCCGCCCATGTAGCTGGACCAGTAGCAGCGGCCCGACACGCAGTAGCACAGCGCCCCGTGCACGAAGAATTCCAGGTCCAGATCATCCGGGCAGGCGTTTCCGCAAGCGCGGATTTCGTCGATGTTCAGCTCGCGCGGCAGGATCACCCGGCTGGCCCCCAGGTCGCGCGCCACGGTGAGCGCGGCGGGGTGGGTGACGTTGGCCAGCGTGGACAGGTGCAGTTCACCCGCGAATCCGGCCTGCCG
The DNA here is from genome assembly GCF_015731765.1 of Nitratidesulfovibrio oxamicus. GTDB lineage: Bacteria > Desulfobacterota > Desulfovibrionia > Desulfovibrionales > Desulfovibrionaceae > Cupidesulfovibrio > Cupidesulfovibrio oxamicus. Next base: position 337 of record NZ_VRYY01000093.1, on the reverse strand, counting down.
GGCTATGTCCAGCATGCCGAGGTCCTGCACGATGAGCGCGTCGGGCCGCACGTCGCGGGCAAGGCGGGCCACCAGACGGCCAGCGGCTCCGGGGTCGCCGGGCTTCAGCATGGAGTTCATGGCCACGTAGATGCGGCGGCCCTCGGAATGGGCCAGGTCCGTCAGCGCGGCCAGTTCGCCGGTGGAGAAGTTTTCCGCCTGCATGCGGGCCGAAAAGTGCTTCAGGCCCAGGTACACCGCGTCGGCGCCGGCGGCGAATGCGGCCAGCGCGGCCTGCATGTCGCCCGCCGGGGCCAGGATTTCGGGCGTGCGCAGGTTGTCCGCCGGAGCGGGCGCG
>NZ_VRYY01000092.1 GCF_015731765.1 Nitratidesulfovibrio oxamicus | reverse complement strand
GCGCGCGTGGGGGGAAAAGCCCGGCGCGATGGCGCGGCTGGCCTCGGCCCAGGTGGCGCGCAGCCGGGCATCACCCAAGACTGTGGTCAGGGCGCTTGCCAGCGCGGGCACGTCGCCGGGCGGCACCAGCAGGCCGTTGCCCCGTACCAGTTCGGGCACGCCGCCCACCTGCGAGGCAATGACCGGCAGGCCGGAGCAGATGGCCTCCAGCAGGGTGTTGGGCATGGATTCGGACAGCGAGGGCAGCACGAAGGCATCGAGCAGTTGCAGGTAATCGGCCACGCAGTTGCTGTGTTCCACCAGCCGGACGCGGTCCGTGATGCCCAGTTCCGAGCACAGCGGCTGCCAGCGACTGGGGGTGACGCCCACCACGACCAGATGCGGGGTGCCGCTGGCGGGCGTGCCGTCGGTTTGCTCACCGCTCTGGTTGCTGTCCGGCCCACCGTGCTGGGCACCGTGCGGGACGCAAGCCAGCGCAAAGGCTCGCAGCAGCGGGGCCACGCCCTTCACGTCCTTGTCTCCGGCCACGCAGCCAAGCAGCGTGGAGCCTGCGGGCATATCCAGTTCCGCGCTCACGGCGTCCGCTCCGCGTCGGGGCACCAGCCGCGCGGCGGGAATGCCGTTGTGGATGACCGCAAGGCGTCGCTCCCCCACGCCCATGCCGCGCAATACCTTGGCGCAGGCATGCGAATTGGCCACGAAGGCGTCCAGCCCAGGCGACCAGTAGGTCAGCGGGTTGCCGGGGCGGTAGACCACCCCTCGGTAGCCCACGCAGACCACGCCGCGCCGCCGCCAGAACAGCCCGTGCCAGGCCAGGCGTTTCACGGCCTTGTTGTGGAAGGCCTGCACGATGCAGGGGCCGTGGCCCGGCGCGGGCATGGCCGCCTCCAGCGCGTCCTTCCACTTGCCGGGCGATTCGGGCAGGTCGGCCCAGGGCATGGTGTCCGACAGGGTGCGCAGCGTTGAACCGGACGGGGTGAAGAATATAACCTGATGGCCGCGTCCGATCAGGCCTTCGGCAAGGTACAGGGCCTGGCGGGCGCCGCCGCTGCGGGTGGAAGACGAGGTGACGAGAAGTATGCGCATTTACGTGCGGGGGGTGGGGTGTTGCAGCAGGCGGTGGTACAGGGCGCGGGTGCGGTCGGCCATGGCCTGGATGGAAAAATGTGCGCGCAGCCGGGCCGGGTCGGGGCGCGGGGCGGCCAGTGCGGCGGCCAGTTCGTGTGCGGGGTCGCAGCCTTCGGTGATGAAGCGGAAACCGTCGTACCATTCGGCCATTTCTTCCAGCGTGTCGGTGCGGATGGCCACGATGGGCATGCCGAACGAGGCCGCTTCCAGCACCGCGCCGGGCATGCCTTCGGACCCTGGAGGCGAGGTGAAGAGGAAGGCGTCGAAGATGTTGTAGTAGTCGCCGGGGTGCGGGGTTTCACCGGGGAAGATCACCTTGTCGGCAATGCCCAGTTCCGCCGCCTGGCGGAGCAGCCCTTCGGCGTGGCCCGCCTCTCCCCCCACGATGACGAAGACCATGTCCGGGTTCCGGGCCAGGGCCTTGGCGGCCATGGACAGCAGCATGTCCAACCGCTTGCAGCCGGTGATGCGCCCCACGTTGCCGATGACGCGCGCCTGGGGCGGAATGCCCAGTTCGGCCCGCAGTTGTCGGGCGTCCTTGCGCGGGGCCAGCGCCGAAAAGTCCACCCCGTTGTGCAGTACCTCGAACTTGGCGGCCGCAAGGGGCATCTGGGCCGCGAAGTAGTCGCGGCTCTCGCGAGAGACATGTAGCACCCTGGTGGACAGGGTGCGGTGGATGAGCATTTCCTCGATGCGTTGTTTGGCGCGGTGGGCGGGATTTTCGTACCAGTGGCTTTTTAGCGTGTGGATCTGTCCGATGCGCACGGGCGTGCCCGCCAGCGCCCCGGCCAGCGCACCGGTGACATTGGCGGAAAAGGAGTGGTTGTGCAGCACCGAAGCGCCGTGCCCGCGCAGCAGCCGCGCCAGACGGGCGATGCCTGCGGGGCTCCATTTGGTGGGGATGGGCAGGTGGTGCACCCGCACTCCCTTGTCGGCCAGTTCCGGCGCAAAGGCGCCCGGCGTGCGGTAGGTGACCACGTGCACCTCGAATTCGTCGAGCAGAAGGGGCAGCACGGCCCGCAAGCGCGAGGCGACGCCGCCGTAGTGCAGGCTGTTGGTCAGGCGAAAGACGACGGGGCGCGTGTGCATGGACGGGATACTTCCGGCGAGGGGCCGGGGGTTGGGCATTTGGGGTGCGGTACACGGTACACCCGGATACGTGGCATGCCGCAGGTGCAAGTGGCGTCAGGAGGCGGAGCGTGCCTGGCCAGTCTGGCCTGCCTTGGCGGTCAGATCGGCCAGCCATGCTTCCAGTTCGCGGGCCTTGCCGTCAAGCTCGCAGCGGGCGGCGCATGCCTGGCGGGCGGCGTGCTTCATTTCCAGCAGCTTCTCATCCGGCAGGGTCAGCGCCTTGCGCAGCATTTCCGCGAATTCAGCCGGTCCTGCGGCATAGGGCAGCAGCCAGGGCAGCAGTTCCGGGGTGTATACCTCGCGTACGCCGCCCACGTCGCGGGCCACGGGCAGCACCCCCTGGGCCAGCGCCTCTTGCAGGGTGTTGGGCAGGCCTTCGCTCAGCGAGGCCAGCAGGAACACGTCGGCGCGTTCCAGCAGTTCCGGCACCCTGGTGGTGAAGCCGTGCCAGCGGATGCGGTCGGCAATGCCCAGCGAAACGGCAAGATCTTTCAGGTACGCTTCGTGCGAGCCGGTGCCCGCCACGTCCAGTTCGAAGGGAATGTCCAGGCTGGACAGGGCGCGCAGCAGCGTCTCGTGGCCCTTGTCGGGGTTCAGTTGCTGCGTGGCCACCAGCCGCCGGGGCGTGGAAACGGACAGTGGCCCGGTGGCCACCCGCTTGGCCGTGAGCACCACGTGCAGGTCCTCTGCCCGCAGGTATGGCAGGCTGGTCAGGAATCCGTCGGCTATGTACTGGCACGAGCAAAGGAACCTGGGGGCGATCCAGGCGTGCAGCAGGCGTGTCTTGAGGCGGTGGGGAATGTCGCCGGGCAGGCCGATCTGCTGGACCACGGGAATGTTCAGCAGGCGCGCGGCAACCCCGGCGGTGGCAAGGTCCTTGCCGATGTTGGTGATCACCACATCGGTGCGGTGCTCGCTGAACCGGCGGCGGAACCAGGCGATGGTGGCCGGGTTCAGGTCGAATCCGAACGTGGCGGATTCTCCATGCCCCACGCGGCGTTTCGCCTCGTCCACGAAGGCCTGCTGGCGTCCGTAGACGCGCACGTCATGTCCGTAGCTGGAGAGCCGTTCGGCGAAATCGAGTATCCAGGTCTTCACGCCGCCCCATTTGCGGGTGCTGTTGACGAAAGCGATGTTCATGAGAGGTTCCGGGTTTCGCGGGATGGTGCGCCCACGGGTGAAGCAAGGGGGGAGGCGGCATTGTTGCCGGCATTGGTGGCGGCATTGACGACGGCGCCGATCATTACGCCCAGATGGCCCATGGATACGGCCATCCACCACGTGCGCAGGAAGTCGTGCGCGAACAGCGCCTCCACCAGGTAGCACAGCCAGCCGGCCAGGAAGAACGCCGCCATGGTCCACATGTCGTATGTGGCGCCGGGGCGCGGGACGTTGCGGTGTATCCGCCGCAGCCCCCAGGCCAGCATGCCGAACAGAAAGACCATGGCGATGACGAAACCCGCCACGCCCGTGTCCACCAGAAACTGGATGTACACCGAGTGGGGGTGCTGAATGCTTGATGAATTGATGACCGGTTGCAGTCCCAGCGCCTTGAACGCCGGGCCGAACATGCCCATGCCCCACCCGGTCAGGGGGCGGGCCTGGATGACTTGCCACGCAATGTCCCACAACTCGATGCGCCCGTCGCGCATGGCGGTTTCCAGCGTGATGCGCTTTGGCCCGAACAGCATGGCCAGGATGCCGATGCCCACGGGCACCAGCAGGTACACGGGCTTCGGGCGCGTGAACAGGTACCACAGCAGGAACAGGGCGGCGGCGACACCAAGGTAGCCGCTGCGGGCCTGGGCGAATATCCACAGGTAGATGCCCGGCGAGAGCAGCAGCACTACGGCGGCGGCCCTGCACCATGCGGAGCGGGTTCGGGGCAGCATGGCCCACAGGCCGAAGGCGGGCACCAGGATCAGCGCCATGTAGTCGCCCACGCGGTAGGTGGACATGGAGCCGGTGAGGCGCCCATACATGATGGCCGTGCCCTTGATGAGGTCGTGCCCGGTGATGTGCTGGTAGACGCCGTCCAGCCCCTGGAAGATGGCCGCCAGCGCGAAGGCACAGACCAGGCGGCGCATGTCGCGCATGTCGCGCGCGCATTCCATGGCCACAAAGGGCAGGGCGAAGCCCTTCCAGACGTTGGGCAACACGTAGACAAGGCTCTGGCGCGGGTCCAGCGACAGGGCGGTCTTGACGCAGATCAGGCCGTAAAAGACCACGAACAGCCACTTGAGCGGAAAGCGGCGCAGGGTGGATTGCCGGTACCCCCAGTAATGATAGGCGAACAGGGCGGCCAGGCAGAGGATGGGACCGGCTTCCCGGAATGCCTGCCCCATCGAAAAGGTGATTGCGGACAGCCAGAACAGCCAGAACAGCACCGTACGCGCCCATTCCGCCTTTTGCGGGTCCGGGGCGGCCCGGAAGACGCGCAGGGCGGCGGCCACGCGGGGCACGGTGATGCGGGGGCAGATGTTGAACATGTGGGATCCCATACCCCAACCGGCGGATTGCTGGAAGTGTTGCATGTGCATGGCGGCAGGCGTGCGTAGGTGAGGGGGTTACCGGGCCTGCCCGGCAAGGTCTTGCGCCAGCAGGTTTGTATAGAAGGCCAGCAGGCGTTCCGCGTAGCGCGGCATGGTGAGCGGTTCGATCACCCGATGCGCGGCTTCGGAAAGCCGGGCCCGCAGCGTGTCGTCACGCAGGATGGAAAGCAGCTTGGCCGCGATGTCGCCGGGTTCGGTTTCGCACACCAGCGAGGCCTCGGCCGCCACCTCAAGCGAAGGAACGTGGCGCGAAACCACGCACGGCAGGCCGCAGTACAGGGCCTCCATCTGGGCGATGGGAAAGCCCTCGAAATCCGAGGGCATGGCAAAGATGTCCGCCGCGCGGAAAAAGGCGGCCACGTCCTGGCGGAACCCCGTCAGCACCACATGCCCGGCAAGGCCCAGGCTGTCGCGCAGCGCCTCCAGACGGGGGCGTTCCACCCCTTCGCCCACCAGCACCAGCGACGCGGGCATGTGCTGGTCGTGCAGGATGCGCACGGCCCGGATGAGCAGGTCCAGGTTCTTCTGCCGCACATACCGGCCCACCGAAAGGATGACCGGGGCGGAGACGCCGAAGGCGGCCTTCAGGTCCAGCGGCGGCATGTCGCAGCGTTTCGGGTCGATGGCGTTGTAGAAGACCTGCACCGGCCTGCCCGCCCGGTTGTGGTCGGCGGCGACCACGTCGGCCACGGCCCTGGATACCGCCAGGTACGCGGTGGTGGCGTGGGAGAGCAGCTTGTCGGAAAGCCTGCGGTGCAGCCGTTTTTCACGCTTGACGTTGTGCAGGTGGGTGACCACGGGAATGCCCAGGCCCAGCGCGGCAAGGCGCCCGTGGTGATTGGCGCTGATGTGCATGGTGTGGATGACGTCGGGGGCGTAGTCGCGCAGCATGGCGCGCAGGCGCAACGTGGTGTCCAGCCTGTGCGAGGCGATGGCGCGGATGCCGGAACCCACGGAGCGCACGTCGAGCCCCTGCTCGACGAAGCGGCCATGCATTTCGCCCGTGCCGGACAGGTTGAAGATGCGTGCTTCGGCAAGACCGCTGCGACGATATTCCGCCGCAAGGTCGCACAACCACGTTTCCACGCCGCCGAAGGGCAGTCCGCCGACGATATAGGCGATCTTCATCCTGATGCTTCCGGCTGAGGGTTCCGGGGCGTTGCGGCGCGCCTGCCAGTCGTGTTCGGCCAACGCACCTGACGTCATGCCTGCCGATGAATGCGCAAGGCCCGCAACAACCGCGTGTTCGAGGCGGCGCTTTCGCGGGGCAGCCCGTTCCGCGCGGAGGGGCGAATGCTGAAAGCTCCTACTCGCAGCCTGTCGCATGGTCAAGGATTACCAAGGCACGGCAGGGTGCGGGAGTTTGCGATGCCCTTGCAGGGGCAGGGGGGCGAACCCTCACTGTGGGCGAAGGCGCATGCCGCCCTTGCCTTTGCCTGTTGCGGGAAGCCATGGGGCGCAATCGGCGCCACCCGTGTTCCTTCAGTTGATAAAGCTTAAGGTTGCGGGTACAAGGTGCAAATGTCCGCCCGGCGCATACTATTCCTCGCTCCGGCCACCGCCGTGACCCGAATCTTCCCCAAGCTGCGCGATGCGGGGTTCGAGGTCGGCATTGCCGAGAACCTCAAGGGTGCCTCCGCCTTCATCCGCAAGTCCGGCCCGGCCGTGATCTTTTCACGGCCCAGCCTGCCCGGATACAAGGTGGACGACCTGCTCGCCGTGGGCGCTGACGACTCCGCGTTTCCCCCTGTCATCGTGTTTGCCGAAAAGGGCTCGGCGGAAGAGGCCGAACGGTGCCTGTCACTGGGCGCCCGCGACTACTGGCTTGAACCGCTGCTGTTCGAGAAGGTGGTGGCGGCGTTGCCCGCGCCGCGCCGCGCCGCGGCGCCCGTGCCCCCTTCGTCCACCCTGGGCGGTCGCACGCCGGA
>NZ_VRYY01000091.1 GCF_015731765.1 Nitratidesulfovibrio oxamicus | reverse complement strand
CGCGCCGGGGCTGGTCGGGCCGGGGTCTGACGGGCCTCCCGCATCTCCCGCACCTTCCGCCCACACGCGGCATCCGATCCCCCCGCAACCCCAATGCACGCCGCCTGTCGCACGCCGCACGCCGCGCCTCGCGCAGGCCCTCCCCCCTGCTGCGGCAAGCCCCTTGAACTTCCTGATTCTTTCCGCTACACCTCGGGCTGAGAATTGGGAAATTGCGCACAACCCGCGCGCGTTCCGCGCCGGGGCACCAGAAGGAGGCTGTCATGGATTTCGCATGGTTCATCGCGGGTATTCTGGGCGTGGCCATCGCGCTGCGCTACATCAAGTGCACCACCCCTAACGACCCGCACCACCACTAGACACGGTTTTCGCCCTCAAGGGCATGCGGCCTGCGGCGGGTTCACGCCCGGCCAAGGCCCGCGCAGGAAACGGATGGCCAAGGCCGTCCGTTTCTCGTTTTTCGCCGTTCCTCCTGCTGCCGTCTCAAGACGCTCCACCCCGCACCGCCCGGAGATGCCGTCCGGAAACGACGCCCCTGCTCCGCCCGTCCCGCCCGTCCCGCCCGTCCCGCCTGTCCCGCCTGTCCCGCCTGTCCCGTCAATTCCGCCAATTCCGCCTGCCCCGACCGGAGTGGCATGGCGGTTTTCGCCGCCGCCACGGCATGGACGCAACGCCCCCCATGTTTCACCGTGACCTGGGTCACGGACGTGGCCGCCGCCACCGGGCAGGGTGACGGCGGGCTGCCGCCGTTGCATCCGGCGAGCAGCGCCCTCCACTGTCGCCTGTCCGACGGACAGCGGCGTCCACATGGCGCAGGGTTGCCGCGCACCGAAAAATCGTCCGCCCTTTACTGCCCCCGGCTTCCCTTCGCCCCCCAGGCCCCGACCCCGTTTCGACAGCCGATAGCATGCCCAAAAGTCCCAAGGAGCATTCCGTGCCGCATTCACCGTCCCGCCTGCCATCCCCCGCCCGCGTCCGCCTTGGCGTGCAGGCCGCCTACGCCCTGTTCCTGCTGTATGCCGGTTGGCGTTTTTTCCTCTACGTGCGCTGGGCCATGGGCGAATCCGAAGATTTCGTGCCCAAGCCCCCATCCGTGGAGGGCTTTCTGCCCATCAGCGCGCTGATCGCCTTCAAGCGGCTGCTGGTCACCGGCCAGTGGGATCCGGTGCACCCGGCGGGCCTGTTCATTTTCATCGCCGTGCTGGCCATGGCCGTGCTGCTGCGCAAGGGCTTTTGCGGATACATCTGCCCCGTGGGCTTCGTCTCGTCGCTGCTGGCCCGGCTGGGCACGCGGCTTGGCATCGCCCGGCGCACCGGGCCGCGCACAGCGCGCCTGCTCTCGCTGCCCAAGTACCTGCTGCTGGCCCAGTTCGCCTGGATTTCCGTGGTGTCCATGGACGTGCAATCCATCGAGGGCTTCCTGCTTTCGCCCTACAACTTCGTGGCGGATACCCGGATGCTCCAGTTCTTTCTGGCCCCCAGCAATACCGCGCTGACCGTGTTCGCCGTGCTGGGCGTGGGGTCGCTGGTGCTGCCCTACTTCTGGTGCCGGGTGTTGTGTCCGTACGGCGCGCTGCTTTCGCTGCTGGCGCGCCTTTCACCGGTGGCGGTGAGGCGCGACCCGGCAGCCTGCACGGACTGCGGGCGCTGTTCGCGCGCCTGTCCCGCCGCCCTGCCCGTGCAGCGTCTGGAGCGCGTCTCGTCCGGCGAATGCGTGGGCTGCACGGAATGCATTGGAGCCTGCCCCGTAAAGGGCTGCCTTTCGGTGACCCTGCCCGGCAAGCGCCGCCTTCCCGCGTGGTCCATCGCCGCCGGGTGCGTGCTGGTGCTACTGGCGGCCTGGGGTGTGGCGCAGGCGCTGGGCATGTGGGATTCCCCCCTGCCTCAGTCCATGGCCCGTCGTTTCCACCTGATGCTGCGGGCAGGCATGATTACCCACTAGGGGGCCGCTGCTTCCCTGAACATCCTACGCGTTTGCGTTGCCCGCGCACGCGACGCGCGATCCGTGCCGCACCCCGGCGCCCCGTCCGAGCAGGTTCGGGGGGCCGGGATGCCTGCGTTCCGCATCCGTCTCCATGCGCTTGCCCCGCCTCTCCCGCACAGCAGCAGAGCAATGCTGTGCCGCTGCAACCCGGCACGGCCCTGTGCCGCCCGTTCCGCTCGACGAAAGCGCCGCCCTCTTCCTTCGCAGCCCCCTGCCGCAGCATTGCGGCATCACCCCCCTTGCCATCTCCCGCTGCGATATTACATAGTTGCGCAGGCGGAAGGACGTGACGCCCCCCCCTGCGACCCGGCCCCCCGGTGAAACAGCCATCAGGCACGCGCACCATCCGCACACAGGCAACGCGCGGGCACCCCGCGCATACCCCACTCAAGGAGCACAGACCGTGACCAGTCAGATCAAGACCGCCATGCTGCTTGCCCTTCTTTCGGGCATCATCATCGTCCTTGGCGGGGCCATGGGCGGCAAGACGGGCATCATGATCGCACTGATCCTGGCCCTGGTGATGAACGTCGGCAGCTACTGGTATTCCGACAAGATCGTCCTTTCCATGTACGGCGCGCAGGAAGTCTCCCAACAGGACGCCCCCATGCTGCACGCCATGGTCGAGGAACTGGCGGCCCGCGCGGGCATTCCCAAGCCGCGCGTGTGCGTCATTCCCGAAGACGCCCCCAATGCCTTCGCCACCGGGCGCGACCCGGCCCACGGCGTGGTTGCGGTAACCCACGGCATCATGCGTATCCTCTCGCCGGAAGAACTGAAGGGCGTGCTGGCCCACGAGATCGGGCACATCGCCAACCGCGACATCCTGGTGCAGACCGTGGCCGGGGTGCTGGCCTCGGTCATCGTGTCCGTCGCCAACATGATGCAGTGGGCGGCCATCTTCGGCTTTGGCCGCAGCGACGATGAAGAGGGCGGCACCAGCCCGCTGGTGGCCATTCTGATGGCCATCGTGGCGCCCATCGCCGCCTCGCTGATCCAGTTCGCCATTTCGCGCTCGCGCGAGTACCTGGCCGACGAGACGGGCGCCAGGCTTGCGGGCAACCCGCTGTACCTGGCCGGCGCCCTGGCCAAGCTGCAGGCGTGGTCGCAGAAGGTGCCCATGCAACACGGCAGCCAGGCCACCGCGCACATGTTCATAGTGAACCCGTTCAGCGGGGCCAGCATGGCCAGCCTGTTCAGCACCCACCCGCCCATGGAAGAACGCATCGCCCGCCTGCAGGCCATGGCCGCACGGCGCTGATCGGGCCACCCGGGCCGGACAACAAGGGCCAGCCACAGCGGCGCAAGGCCGGACCGCACAACCGGGCCGTTGCCACCAGCGCCGCCGCCAGTGGCGCGCACGACGCACATCGGATATATGATGGGGCGGGGCAATGTTCCCCGCCCCTTTTGCACGCACCACACCGGGAGGCTCCGTGAGCACCGTCCATGAAGACCTCGTGTCCTTCGTCGAACAGCATGTGGACTGGCACCGCCACCTGGGCATCCGGGTGGAGGAGGTGCGCACCGGCTACGCCCGGCTGCGCCTGCCCTTCCGCGAGGAGTTCGCGGGCAACAAGTCGCGCGGCGCGCTGCACGGCGGGGTCATCTCAACTCTGGCGGACATCTGCGGCAACGTGGCCCTGTGGACCCACTTCGGCCCAAACGACCTGGTCTCCACCGTTGACATGCGCGTGGACTTCCTGCGGCCAGCGCCCTTCGCCGACCTGATAGCAGAGGCGGACGTACGCTTGCAGGGCTATCGCATCGGCAACATCTTCGTGCGCATCGCCTCCGAATCCGCGCCCGGCGTGGCTGTGGCCGAAGGCCGCATCGTTTGCTACGTGAAGCGCTCCGAATAGCACCCTCCAGCACGCCCGGTCCTCTCCGACAGCACACCTCTCCGCCCCCCCCCTTTTCCGGCAAGCCGCCCCCCACCAACGGGCAGTCCGTGCAGACTGGCAGCCCGTGCAGACAGGCAGTCCGTGCAAACTACCTGACCTGACCGGGTGGGCAGCTGAGGCCTGACGCCCAGTTTCCTCCTGCGGTCTCATACCGCGTCCCGCCCCCTTCCCGACAGTGCGCACCGCCGCACCTTGCCCAATCTGCACCATGATATGCCGCAGTCTTGTCTTTTTGCAGCGCGCGCAACACGTGACAACGTGTACGCGCAAATATAATTATCGTTGCTTTTTTTCAAAGAAACAAATTAAACATGACAAGCTGCACAATTTCACGCACTACAACGTTCAAGAGTTTTCCCCCATCCAGAAACACAAAATACAACAACCTTTGAAATATACGCCAACCAATTGCAAGGAGCATGCATATGTCCGCGTTCAGATCAATGCGTATCTTCTCCAAGCTTGCCATATCGTTCGCGGCAATCATCTGTATCATGGTCTTCATCAGCATTTTCGGCACCAACAGGATGGCTTCAGTCAACAACATCTCCACGGAAATGAACGAAATTTTCACGCCATCCATCAGATATTCCAACCGCATGATACAGCATGTCGCCATGTTCAGGCAGCTTCAGTTCCAGCATAACATCTCTACTGATGCAGCAACCATGCGCGCAGCAGAAGACGAAATGAAGGAAATCGCCGATGGTTTGGAAAAAACCATGCGCGATTATGAAAAATTGCCTCGTGCCTCCGTGGAGCAGGACAACTACGCACTGCTGAGGACCGATTGGGCCCGTTATCTCACGCTGCATGAAAATTTCCTGCAACTTTCGCGCAGCAACAAGAACGATGAGGCCCTGGCCATGATGGGCGGGGAAATGCTGACGCTGTACCAGAAGACAATCGCCACAGCCCGCAAGACCATAGAGGCCAACAACGCCAGGTCTGCCGCCGCCAGCGACGAAGGCGACCGCACCTACGCCACCGCGCGCAACATCATGTACGGCCTGACCATTGGCGCCACGCTGGTGGCCGCCGCCATAGCCCTGTACATGGGGCGCCTGATCGCCCGGCCCGTGACCGAACTGGCGTCTGCAGCGGAGCGCCTTGCCGGGGGCGCCTACGACACACCGCTGCCGCCCGACGCACTCTTTCACGGTGAACTGGTGACGCTGCATCGCGCCTTCGGCGAGATGGTCACCAAGATCATTGCCGCGCTGAAGGGAGCGGAACAGAAGTCGCGAGAGGCCGAGCAGGAGGCGGAGCGCGCCCGCAAGGCAATGGCCGAGGCAGAGGTGGCCCGCAAGGACGCGGAGGCCAAGGGCGAGGCCATCCTGTCTGCCGTATCCCGCCTGGAAGTGGTCATGGAACAGCTTTCCAGTTCGTCCACCGAACTGGCGGCCCAGGTCGAGCAGGCCAGCCGAGGAGCAGAGGAGCAGACCCGCCGCGTGAGCGAAACGGCCACCGCCATGGAAGAAATGAACGCCACGGTGCTGGAGGTGGCCCGCAACGCCACCGAGGCCTCGGACAATGCGGGCAACGCCCGCAACAGGGCCGAATCGGGCGCGCAGGTGGTCAACAAGGCCGTGCTCGCCATCAATGCGGTGCGCCGCCAGGCGGAAGCCCTGAAGGACGACATGGGGCGTCTGGGCAGCCAGGCAGAATCCATCGGCCAGATCATGAACGTGATCACCGACATCGCCGACCAGACCAACCTGCTGGCGCTGAACGCTGCCATCGAGGCGGCCCGCGCGGGTGACGCCGGTCGCGGCTTTGCCGTTGTCGCCGACGAGGTTCGCAAACTGGCCGAAAAGACGATGAACGCCACCAAGGAAGTGGGCGACTCCATCCGGGCCATTCAGGACAGCGCCCGCACCAGCATGCAGAGCGTGGACGGTGCGGTAAGCACCATCGGCGAGGCCACGACCCTGTCGGGCGAATCGGGCACGGCCCTTGGCGAAATCGTCAACCTGGTGCAGGTGGCGGCGGCCCAGGTCAACGCCATCGCCACCGCATCGGCGCAGCAGTCCACGGCCAGTGACGAGATCAACCGGTCCATAGAGGACATCAACCGCATTTCCAGCGAAACGTCGCAGGCCATGCAGCATTCGGCGCAGGCCATCGGCGAACTTGCCCAGCAAACGCAGGAACTGGAAAACCTGGTCCGCGCGTTGCGCAACGGCTGATTTGCGGAAAGGCCGGGTGCGCGATTCCCGCGCACCACCAGCCCACCCGCGACAACGACCACACGAAAGGGCGCCCGTGCCGAAAAACGACACGGGCGCCCTTTTCATGCGCAATGGAACAATGCACAAGCAACGCGGAGGTGCGGCAAGGAGCCTGCCTCCGCTCCCTAACGGTCGTCGCCCCGGTCGCGTTCAAGAATGCCGAGCATGCGGGTGATCTCGCGGCGCTTCACCTGTTCCGGTGCGGCGTCCAACGTGGCGATGTGCTTCCCCTTGGACCAGTCGCCGCCGGGTCGCTCCAGGCGGAAGGCCTGTTCCGCCCGCGCCTCGAAGGCTGCCAGCGCAGCCGGGTCGTCCAGCACCGCCGGGCGACCGAAGCGGAGCGCGCCCTCTCCGGTCATCCCCTCCGCCGTCACCAGCGGTTCGCGGTATTCCACCATCACCTTCACGTGGCGCAATTCTGCAAGCCCGGTGAACCGGCGCACCAGCGCCCCCCCGCGCCACGGCGCCGGGTCATCGCCAAAGGCCGTGGCCAGCGCGTCCCTCTCCTGAAGCAGCGCGAACGTGGCGGCGTACACTGTCATGCCCGCCAGTTGTCCGGTTGCGGTGCGCACATTGCCCGCCACCACGTCGGGCCCCGGCGCCACATCCAGCGGCCAGCGATATTCGCTGGAGGCTTCCGCCAGCAGGGCCGCCAGACGGACCGGAGCGTCGCCGCCCCCGCCGCGCGTGGGGCTGGCGTGCAGGGC
>NZ_VRYY01000090.1 GCF_015731765.1 Nitratidesulfovibrio oxamicus | reverse complement strand
ACGAGGAACGCTGCGGCTACGCGGTGCTTGCCGCCACGGGCGCGGCCCTGCAACGCGCGGCGGACGACCTGCGCGCCCGCAACCCCGGCATGGCGGACCCGATGCCTCTTTCCGAAGACCCGGCCAGCCCGTTCCATGTGGCCGACGCCGCCCCCGCCGTCGCCACGTTCCTCGAAGCCGTGCGTTTCGATTTCGCCTTCCGGTCCATCGTGCGCGAACGCGCCGGAGTGGCCATGGAAGAACTGGACTTTCTGCTGGGGCGCACCGTTGCGGCCACGGCGGCCATGTACGGGGTGGCCGTGCGCATGGGGGCCGATGGTCCGGAAGTGGTGGTGCTACCCGCTTAAGCCCGCTTCCACTGTGGCCTTCTTGCCCTCTGCCGTCGTCAGAATGGTTTTTTATTCCGGTCGAATACCACAAAAGTACGCTCTGCGGTCCTCATCCGTAAGGTTCGCTCCGCTCGCCCAACGGCTGAGGCACTCCCTTCATAAAAAAACGATTCTTCCTTGGCAGAGAACAAAAAATCTCGCAGTGGAAACGGGCCCGAGAAGTCGCTTTCACGGTTGCGAGGCACGCTGGTGTCGGTAGTGCGGCCATCCATTCGCCGCCCCCTTGCCCTGCGGCCCGCATCGCGGCATCATGCCGCACGTCCGGCGCGACTGCCGGGCAGCCTTCGCAAAGGAGCCTGAAATGTACATCGTCACCGGCGGCGCGGGGTTCATCGGCAGCGCCATGGTCTGGAAGCTGAACCGCATGGGCATCGACGACATCATCGTCGTCGACAACCTGGCCACCACGGAAAAGTGGAAGAACCTCGTCAACCTGCGTTATGCGGACTACATCCACCGCGACGGGTTCATGGACATGGTCCTGCACGGCGACCTGCCGTGGGAAGTGGACGCCATCGTGCACATGGGGGCGTGCTCGTCCACCACGGAACGCGACGCCGACTTCCTGATGGAAAACAACTTCCGCTACAGCCGCATGCTGTGCACGCTGGCCATGCAGACCGGCGCGCGCTTCGTCAACGCCAGCAGCGCCGCCACCTACGGCGATGGCGCGTTGGGCTTTTCCGACGACGACGCGCTGATGCCCCGCCTGAAGCCCCTGAACATGTACGGCTACTCCAAGCAGCTGTTCGACCTGTGGGCGCGGCGCGAGGGCCTGCTGGATTCCATCGCCAGCCTGAAGTTCTTCAACGTGTACGGCCCCAACGAATACCACAAGGACGACATGCGCAGCGTCATCTGCAAGTCGTTCCACAACGTGAACAACGCGGGCCGCATCACCCTGTTCCGCTCCAACCACCCGGACTACGCCGACGGCGGCCAGATGCGCGACTTCGTGTACGTGAAGGACTGCGTGGAGGTGATGTGGTGGCTGTTGCAGCACCCCGAGGTGGGCGGCGTGTTCAACGTGGGCACCGGCACCTCGCGCACGTGGAACGATCTTGCCCGCGCCGTGTTTGCCGCCATGGACCGCGAGCCGGTCATCGAATACATGGACATGCCCGCGCACCTTGCGGGCAAGTACCAGAACTACACCCAGGCCAGCATGGACAAGCTGCGCCGGGCCGGGTGCGACGTGCCTTTCCGGTCGCTGGAAGATGGCGTGGACGACTACGTGCGCGGCTACCTGGCCACCGATGATCCGTACCTGAGCCCGGAAGCGTAAGGGGCGGATAGTCTTTGGTCCGCTACCCCGCGCAGGTGGGGACACGGCGGATTCCACACTCCAACGACATGAAACGGGGCGGACTGCGCGATGTGCGCGGTCCGCCCCGTTGTTCGTTTGTGGTGTCTTTTGAGGGCGGGGTACCGCCGGGCCGTCCTTTCGGGCGTCAGGCCGTCGGGCTGTGGGGCCGTCCGTCGGCCCGCGGTCTCCGTCGCCCGGTTGTTCAGGCGGCCCCGGCTGCTACAGGATGCGGAACGACCGCTTGCCCCCGGCGTGCAGCACATGCACGGAACAGGCAATGCACGGGTCGAACGAATGCACCGTGCGCAAGAGTTCCACCGGGCGGTCGGGGTCCAGCACGGGGTTGCCCATCAGCGATTGCTCTACTGCGGACGGCTTGCCCTTGTCGCAGCGCGGGCCAAGGTTCCAGGTGCTGGGCACCACCATCTGGTAGTTGGCGGTTTTGCCTTTTTCTATGCGTATCCAGTGCGAAAGCCCCCCGCGCGTCACCGCGCAGAAGCCCACGCCCCTGGCCTCGTCGGGCATGGTCCATTCCTTGTAGATTTCCACGGGACCGGCCTTGGCGCGGTCTTCCAGGTCGTTCAGCCAGCCCTGCACGCGGTTCATCAGAATGACGCTTTCCACCATGCGCGCCGCCGTGCGGCCCATGGTGGAGAACAGGTTCTCCTGCTTCAGCTTGCAGGCGGCAAGCCAGGCGTCCATGCGGGTGACGGTTTCCTTTTCGCCGCGAGAATAGGCGATAAGGCGGCGGGCCAGCGCCCCGGTTTCCACGGCCTCGCCCTTGTAGCGCGGGGCCTTGGACCACGAGTAGTGGCCGCTGGGGTCGTAGCCGGTGTAGTCCGGGTCGGTCACTCCGTCATAGGGATGGGCGGGCGGACCCGGCTTGTACCAGCCGCGCGACAGGTGTTCCTGAATCTGCGCGGGGTCCAGTTCCTCGGTCTTGCCGATGGCGTGGCCCCACAGCACCCCGCCCCGGAAGAACGGGTCCTTGCCGGTTTCCGGGTCGTGGAAGTCGGAGAAGTCCATGTAGTTGGTGGTGCGCCCGTAAGATGCCGCCTCCGGGTAGCGGCGACCCAGAATGGTCAGGTCGCCCAGGTAGTTGTGGTTGATGAAGGTGCGGCACTCCTCGTACAGGGCGCGGAATTCCGCCAGCCGCTCGGGGCGCAGGGCCTCGTAGCAGGTCACCCCGCC
Source organism: Nitratidesulfovibrio oxamicus (assembly GCF_015731765.1). Taxonomy (GTDB): domain Bacteria; phylum Desulfobacterota; class Desulfovibrionia; order Desulfovibrionales; family Desulfovibrionaceae; genus Cupidesulfovibrio; species Cupidesulfovibrio oxamicus. The sequence continues at coordinate 3,982 of NZ_VRYY01000090.1, read as the reverse complement.
CACGCGCATGGTCTGCGAGTGGGGGTTCTTGCCAGCGAAGATGGCCATGGCCCTGGCGATCTTCATCTGCACGCGCAAGGCTTCGATGTAGTTGGCGGCCAGCACCAGGTTTTCTTCCGGCGACAGGCGGTAGGCCGGGTGCCCGCCCAGGAAGTAGGCGTTGTCCAGCCAGCCCAGTTGCCCGGCGTCCACGAACTTCTTCAGCCTGCCGTGCACCACGAACAGGTCGCCGGGGGGTACGTCGCGTCCGGAAACCTCGGTGGCCAGCTTCGCCGCCGCCACCGGGTCGGCCTTCAGGGCGTTGGCCACGTCGCAGAAATCCAGCGAGTGCAGGTGGTAGAAGTGCACCAGATGGTCGTGCACGATGAGCGTGGCCAGAATCAGGTGGCGCACCAGTTCCGCCGCCGGGGGGGCCTTGAAGCCCATGGCGTTTTCCACGGCGCGGATGCTGGTGAGCGAGTGGGTGGTGGTGCACACGCCGCAGGCGCGCTGCACGTAGTTGTGCACGTCTTCCGGCGGGCGGCCCTTGACGATGATCTCCAGCCCCCGGAACAACTGGGTGCTGGACCACGCGTTGTCCACCACCCCGTTCCTGACCGAGACGTCGATCTTCAGGTGTCCCTCGATGCGGGTGACCGGGTCCACCACGATGCGGCCGGTATAGGCTTTGTCAGCCATGAAATGCCTCCTCAGGCGTCATCGCCCTTTTCGCGCACGTCGCGGTTGAAGGGGGCAAGCTGATCCCAGAATCCGGGTTCGCTGCATCCGATGCAGGGCGCGCCCGAGCGCACCGGCCAGGTGGTCTGGTTGAACAGCGCGCTTGGACAGTTGTTGTACGTCCACGGGCCACGGCACCCCAGCTTGTGCAGGCACCAGCCGTCGCGCGCCTGCTGCGACGAGAAGGTGAGGGCGAATTCGCCCTTGTCGAAGTGGGGCCGCCGTTCGCACATGTCGTGCACGGTCTTGCCGTAGAACAGCCTGGGGCGGCCCGAGGTGTCGAGGGCGGGCAGGCCCTTGGTCAGCAGGTGCACCACCGTGCCCACGAAGTTCACGGGGTTGGGCGGGCAGCCGGGCAGGTTGATGGGCGCGATGCCCAGCGGCTTCAGCGCGGCGCCAACCCCTATGGCTTTCGACGGGTTGGGCGCGGCGGCCTGGATGCCCCCATAGCTGGCGCAACTGCCCATGGCGATGACGCCCTTGGCCTTGCCCGCCACCTCTGTGAACAATGACAGCATGGTCTGCCCGCCCACCTGGCCGTACACCCCGCCGTCGCGGGTGGGTATGGCCCCTTCGATGACGCAGAAATAGCCATCCGGGTTCTTCATGGCCTTTTGCAGCGCGGCATGGGCGGCGTGCCCGGCGGCGGCCATGACCGTTTCGCAGTAGTCCAGCGAGACCACTTCCATGATCAGCACGTCGAAGTACGGATCCACAAGGCGCAGCAGCGCTTCGGTGCAGCCGGTGCATTCCGCGCCGTGCATGTAGATGACCGATGGTTTCTTCTTGCCTTCCAGCGCGCGGGCGATCTGCGCGCCCATGGAGGCCTCCAGCCCCATGGCCACGGCCACCATGCCGCAGAATTTCAGAAAGTCGCGCCGCGAGACGCCGCGTTCCTCGGCCTCCGCACGGCGCGCCACGAGTTGGGCGAGAGCGTTCATTGGGCCTCCGTCTTCTTGTGGCAGCCACGGGTGCACGAGAGGGGCGGCATCTTTCCGGCCTCGCGCATCTTGCGGTGGCAGCCCAGGCAACTGTGGGTGCTGTCGTTGTGCCAGGCCATGTAGAACGACGAGGTTTCCGTGACCGTGGGCTTGTTGTGGCACTGGGTGCAGGGCAGGAACTGGCCGAGGGTCCTGTCCGACTCTTCGTGGTGGCACGAATCGCAGGAGTTCAGCACGGCGTGCTTGCCGTGGGGAAAGGTGACCGGCTTCACCCATGCGGCCATGGGCTGGTTCTTTTCCGGTCGCTTGATGATGATCTCCTTGGGCACCTCGTACGCAAGAAGCGCCGTGGGCAGCAGGAGCAGGAGGAACGCCGCCGCAAGACATCGGATACGGTGCATCGGGTTCGCCTCCCTGATGGGGGTTGTGGATGTTCGACCGTAGGTGGGGCGGCATGGACGGCGAATGATAATCATCGGGCGGCACGAACGGGACAGGCGTGCTACCGGATGCGGGGAGCGGGGAAGGCACGTCGGGCGGCGTGGAGGGGGCTTGGCGAAGGTCGGGCAGGCCGCGCCGGGCCTGGGCCAAGCGTCGAGTCGAATGCATTCATCGGACGCATGCGCCGGACGGAAGGAAAGGCCCGGCGCAGTGAAGGGCCGGGCCTTGGGGGCAGGATGCGGGGAACGGGGCGGAAAGGGGGGCGAAGGACGTTGCAGTGCTACCCTTCGGCCAGCAGGTCGGCCACGTCGTTGGGGTCCACGGGCACGGCCAGCATCAGCATCAGGCCGTCCGGTTCGTGACGCACGTGCAGCAGGCAGCTCAGGTCGCGGGCCAGCTTGTAGCTGACGGCCAGCGGCTGCGGCCCCTGCTGTCCTCCGAAGGGCATCAGCGACAGTTCCGCGTCGTGGGCCAGGGGCGATTCGGTACGCAGCAGCACTTCCACCAGTTGGCCGCGGCCCGCGTCGCGACAGCGCAGCACGGTTTCGCTGCCGGGCGCGCCGTGTTCCACGGCCAGCCCCGCCATGCCCACCACGATCTGGGTCAGCAGATCCGGGTCCGACTGCACGGGCGGCAGGTTGGCGGCGGCCTCCACCCGCAGTTCCACCCCCTTGCGCTGCAGGGGGGCGTGCAGCAGGTCCGCCGCAAAGTCCAGCACGGCGGCCAGGCTGCAGGGGCGGGGCGCGATGTCCACGGGGGCCAGGTACTGTTGCACCCGGTTGATCAGGGCTTCCAGCCGGGTGGCTTCTTCCAGCACCACTTCCGCCTCGTGGGCGTCCGGAAACTTGCGGAGCAGGGTGCGGGCAAAGCCCGCCAGCGCAAAGACCGGGTTGCGGAATTCGTGGGCTATCTCGTCCACCAGCGCACCCAGGGTGTTCAGCTTTTCGCGCTGCACCAGCAGCCGTTCCAGAAACACCCGGCGCGAAAGGTCGATCAGCACGCCCTCTATGCGGCCCGGCATGCCGCGCGCAAGGTCGGGCGAGGCCACGGCGGTGGAGCGGGCCTGCACGAACAGGGGCAGCCCGCGCGGGTTGATCATGCGAAATTCCAGCGCAAAAGGAGTGCTGGCGGAAAACGCGCCGGAAAAGGCGCCGCGCACCCGCGCCCGGTCCTCGGGGAACACGTTGGCCATGAACCAGCCGGGTTCCAGCAGGGCCTGTTCCGGCGTCCAGCCCAGCACCGTGCGGCAGGCCTCGTTGACGAAGGTGAGCTCCAGCGTGTCGTCCAGGCTGAAGACCACCACCGGCAACCCCTGCACCAGCCCGGAATAGCGCGATTCCATGGCCGACAGCCGCTCGCGCAGGCGGCGGCGTTCCAGGCAGTTGCGCACCGTGAGCGCCAGCATGTTCATGTTCAGGATGGGCTTGGTGATGTAGTCCCACGCGCCCAGCTTGAAGGCGTTGATGGCATCGCCGATTTCTGCCCGGCCCGAGACCACCACCACCGGCACCTCGGGCGATTCCTGGGCCATGCGTTCCAGCACCGCGTCGCCGGAAATGCCGGGAATGCCCAGGTCCAGCAGCACCACGTCGGGCCGGTGTTCGCGCACCATCCGCAACGCCGAAATGCCGTCCTCGGCCTCCATGACCTGGTACCCCTCGTCGGCAAGCCACGCGGAGATGGACTGGCGGATGACCGGGTCGTCCTCCACCGACAGCACGCAGGCCGGGCGGCCATGCGGATGGGTGGGGCCGGGAGGGGTGAATGGGGGCGACTGGGATGACTGGGGTGACTGGGGTGACTGGGGTGCGCGGGGCGGCTGCGAGGGCTGTGGACACATGGGGGCCGGGCTCCTTGCGGCCGCGCGGCGCGGCGCGCGCGGG
>NZ_VRYY01000089.1 GCF_015731765.1 Nitratidesulfovibrio oxamicus | reverse complement strand
CCCAAGCCCCGGCACTGTCGCCGGAGCAGGAGCGCGCCGGGCTGCGCCGCCGCCTGTCCGTCTTGGCCGTGTGCTTCATCGCGTGGTGGGCGGTGTACCTGAACCTGCCCGCCGCCTCGCGCGCGCTGACCTACGGCGCGCTGGGCCTGACGCCCGGTTCGCATCTGGGCGAGGCGGTGGAATTCTTCCTGTACGACACGCCCAAGGTGCTCATGCTGCTGGCGTTGGTGGTTTTCGGCATCGGGATGGTGCGCTCGTTCTTCACGCCGCAACGCACCCGCCGTCTGCTGGCCGGACGCAGCGAGGCGGTGGGCAACGTGCTGGCCGCCCTGCTGGGCGTGGTCACTCCGTTCTGTTCCTGCTCGGCGGTGCCGCTGTTCATCGGCTTCGTCTCCGCCGGGGTGCCGCTGGGGGTGACCTTTTCGTTCCTGGTGTCCGCGCCCATGATCAACGAGATCGCCGTGGTCATGCTGTACGGCCTGCTGGGTTGGAAGGTAGCCGCCCTGTACGCGGGCACGGGGCTTGCCATCGCCATCGTGTCCGGCTGGGTCATCGGACGGCTGGGCATGGAGCGCCACATTGAGGGCTGGGTGTTGCAGGTGCGGGCCGAGGCGGAGCAGATGCACGACGCGGACCTGTCCTGGTCCGGGCGCATCGACTACGGCGTGCAGGCCATGCGCGACATCGTGGGCAAGGTCTGGCCGTGGGTGATACTGGGCATTGGGGTGGGCGCGGGTATCCACGGCTACGTGCCGGAGGGCTTCATGGCGTCCATCATGGGCCGTGGCGCGTGGTGGGCCGTGCCGCTGGCGGTGTCCATCGGCATTCCCATGTACTCCAACGCGGCGGGCATGATTCCCGTGGTGCAGGCACTTCTGGGCAAGGGGGCAGCGCTGGGCACGGTGCTGGCGTTCATGATGGCCGTCATCGCCCTGTCCCTGCCAGAGGCGGTGATGCTGCGCCGCGTGCTGAAGCCCCGGCTGGTGGCTGTGTTCTTTGGCGTGGTGGGCCTTGGCATCATGCTGGTGGGGTATCTGTTCAACGCCCTGGTGTGACGGCATCCCCCCTCACGCGGGGGTGCATTGGAAAAAACGTTGACGGGCGCATGGCACTCCCCCGGGGAAGTGCCATGCGCCCGTACTGCGTTTCCGCTCCCTTCGCCGCCCGAGCGTTGGCAGAATGACGACGAAAGGTGATTTTCCGGCCCCTAGCGCCAGCATCGGGGCCGGAAAATCGTATGGGGAGGGGAGTATCTTGCCGGGGCGTGCCGCGTGGGGCGGCCAACGCTTCGGCTACCCGAGCAGGGCGTACATCTCGCGGGCGTCGGCGTGGTCGGGCGCGCGGTCGAGAATGGTCTCGAGTTCGGCCCGCGCCTCGTCCTTGCGGCCAAGGGAGATCAGGCACCCGGCCAGCGAGAAGCGCACGTTGTCCTTTTCGGGGGAAAGTTCCAGGAAAGCCCGCAGGTGGGCCACCACTTCGTCTATGCGGCCAAGGTGGTAGCCAAGGCGCAGCAGCCCGTTCATGGCCACCAGGTTGCCGGGGTTCATGCCCAGGGCGGCCACGAAGTGGTTGAAGGCCTCGGCGTGCGCGCCGGTTTCCATTTCCACCAGGCCCATGCCCGCCAGCGACTTGTCGTTGGCTTCGATGTTGGCGGCCTTGCGGTACAGCACCAGGGCGTCTTCAAGGTTGCCGCGCTGCACGGCGATGGTGGCGAGCCCCAGGTACGGGTCCGGATGCACGCCGTTGCTGCCGGCGGCCTTGCGGTAGTACTCTTCGGCCTTTTCCAGGTCACCCATGAAAAGGTAGCACTCGCCCAGTTCCTTGTTGATTTCGTAGTCGAGATGGTTGCTCATGTTCTCCCCTCCATGCCGTAGGGCATTTCGCTTCTGGGTCGCCCCGCGCTGCGCGGGACGGGCGCCTTTCCGGCGCCGGAGCGGTCCGCCTGTCGGATTGGCGAACGCTCACGGGAAAGCTGTGCCCATGTCCTTCGTCTAGCACTATGCGTGCCATTGCTGGCTGCGAAGTGTTCGTGGGCGCAACGGGCCTAGCAAACCGCATGCCATGTCGTTTTGACGGGGCGAAGAGTTGTTTGCAACCTGTTGATATATGAGTTGACTTTAGATCTGTTGAGCGGCGTTCAGGGCATGCCCGCCGTGCCGTGGCCCCGGCCTGCCTGGGCACAAAGCGCCGGTTTGCCGTCTCCCCGCCGTCCCCCTGCCCGGCTCGGAGGAGGCAAATCCTGCCGCATGCCTTCATGCGCCACCAGATGACGCCGCCGCCCGGGCATCCGCGTGATGATCGGGCGGCGTCGTCATTCCGGCGGGCACGGGATCCGTGAAATGGTGTTTTTTGCATGTAATCAAATGATATAAAAAGGGTTCATCATGCTGGAACACCTCTTGCTGAACCGGGGGTGCATCCACGGGCCGCGCCTGCGGCCACCATTCCCTGCGCGGCGCACGCCCCAGGGGCGAAAAGGGGAGGAATCCCGCATGAAAAGCCTTTATGAACCGCATGTGAACCTTGTCGGCAAGGTCATGGACATGCAGCTTCAGCGTCAGAATGTCGTCATGAGCAACATCGCCAACGTCCGGACGCCCGGCTACAAGCCGCGCGAGCTGGAGTTCGAGAAGCAGTTGCAGGCGGCGCTGGGGCTGGACGCCAAGGGGCGGATGACCCGCACCGAGCAGAACCACCTGCCCTCCGAGTTCAGCGCCGAAGGCTTCAACGCCGACTGGGAAAAGGCGGCCAAGCCGCGCGTCATCCACGGCGAAGACCGCGTGAACCTGGACAAGGAAATGGCCAAGATGGCCAAGAACTCCCTGCATTATTCCGCCCTTACCACCGTCATTCGCGGCAACCTCGAGGGCGTCAAGAACATCATACAGGAAGGGCAGAAGTAATGGACTTCATGACCGCCATCGATATCGGCGCCTCCGCACTCAACGCGGAGCGCACGAACATGAACATCATCTCCATGAACCTGGCCAACGTGAAGACCACCCGCACCGAGCAGGGCGGTCCCTATCGCCGCAAGACCACCATCATGGCGGCCCAGGACATCGACGACCCCTTCGCCAAACACATGCAGGGCGCCCTGGACCGCGAGCTGAAAGGCGTGCGCGTGATGCACGTGGCCACCGACTCGCGCCCCCTCAAGCGCGTGTACGAACCCGGCCACCCCGACGCGGACCAGGACGGCTTCGTCGCCTATCCGGACATCAACGTGGTGGAGGAAATGGCCAGCCTGATGACCGCCCAGCGCGGCTACGAGGCCAACGTGACCACCATCGACACCGTCAAGGCCATGTATACCAAGGCCTTGGAAATCAGCCGCTAGGCAACGGGGAGACACGGCCATGAGCATCCAGGCAGTAGGGCTGAAGGCCTATTCCAACGCCCTCGGCAACTTCACCAAGGCCGAACAGGCCACCCGCGCCACCGCCGCGCCCACGGCCTCCGGCGTTCAGGCCAAGTCGTTCACCAGCACGCTCTCCGAGTCGCTGACCAAGGTCAACGACATGCAGGCCGAAAAGTCGCAGATGATCAAGGCGTTCGCCTCGGGCGAAACCCAGAACGTGCACGAACTGATGATCACCCTGCAAAAGGCCGGACTTGCCGTGAACATGACCTCCGCCGTGCGGAACAAGGTCATGGAGGCGTACAAGGAACTCAGTCGCATCCAATTCTAGGGCATTCGGCCCTTCCCGCCGCTGCCTTCGTCAGCTGGCGCGGTTCATTCGGTCACGCACGGAAGAGTGCGCTCCCTTCATGAACCGCGTGGCTTCCTCGGCACCCGACGGGAATCATCCGAATGCCCCGGCGGGCGGTGCCCCCCGCCGGAGAACGAAACTCCGACCACGCCAGGCGCCCGGCGAGCGACGGGAATCATCCGAATGCCCCGAAGCGAGGCTTGAAGAGACTGACCGATCCGCACCGCCCATCGCACCACGCAGCGCATAGCAGCCCAGAGACCACTCGCCAGAGACGACCCCGGAGGAAGAACACATGGCTCCCGCTCTCGCAGACGTCATCCAGAAGGCCAAGGGCTTCTGGGAACGCATCTCCATCTCGCAGCGCATCTTCATCGCCGGTCTGGGCGTGGCGGTGGTGGCCGTGTTCTTCGGCCTGGTGTTCTGGATCAACCGTCCCGACTACCGGGTGCTCTATTCCAACCTGTCGCCCGAGGACGCCGGCCGCGTGGTCAAGCTGCTGCAGGCCGACAAGGTTGCCTACAAGTTGGAAAGCGGCGGTTCATCCATCACCGTGCCTGCCGACAAGGTGTACGACCTGCGGCTGAAGGTGGCCGGTGAAGGCAACCTGGTGGGCCAGGGCATCGGCTTCGAGATTTTCGACCAGGTCAAGGTGGGCCAGACCGACTTCGTGCAGAAGATCAACTACCAGCGAGCCCTGCAGGGCGAGCTTTCGCGCACCATTTCGGAATTTCCCAACGTGGAGAGCGCGCGGGTGCACCTGGTCATCCCGCACCGCAGCCTGTTCATCGAAGAGCAGCAGAAGCCGTCCGTCTCGGTGGTGCTGAAGCTGCGCGACACCACCAAGAAGCTGGAACCCAAGGACGTGCAGGCCATCGTCAACCTGGTGGTCATGGCCGTGGAAGGGCTGGACAAGTACAAGGTGTCCATTGCCGACACCACCGGAAAGATACTGTACGCCCCCGACGAGGACGGCAGCATCAACGGCATGACCACCACCCAGCTCGACCACAAGCTGCGCATGCAGCAGACCCTGGAGCGGCGCATAGAAGAACTGCTCTACCCGGTCATCGGCGCGGGCAAGATCATCGCCAAGGTCAACGCCGACCTCGATTTCAGCCAGCGCACCATCCGCAAGGAACTGTACGACCCGGAAAAGACCGTGGTGCGCAGCGAACAGCGCAGCGAAGAATCGCAGCGCGGTCGTTCCAACCTCGAAGCCGGTTCGCCCGACGCCAATTTTCGGGGCGATTCGCCCACGGGCGGCGCGTCCACCCAGGAGGGCAACCGCGAAACCCGCACCACCAACTACGAGATCAACAAGGAAGAACAGAATATCGTTGCCCAGGTGGGCGACATCTCCCGCCTGACCGTTGCGGTGATCGTGGACGGCACGTATGAGAAGGGGGCGGACGGACAGTGGGCCTTCGTTCCCCGCAAGGCCGAGGATGTCGAGCGCATCCGCCAGCTGGTGGCCAATGCCGTGGGGTACGACCGCGCGCGCGGCGACACCATAGAGGTCAGCAGCATTTCGTTCGGCGGGCCGGACGTGCCGCAGGAATTGAGCCTGCCCCAACTGGTCATGGACTACGCCCTGCGCCTTGGCAAGCCGCTGCTCAACGCCCTGCTGGTCTTCCTGTTCCTGGTGCTGGTGGTGCGCCCGGTGGTGCTCGCCATGATCCGTCCCCGCGTGGAGGGAGAGATGATCGAAGGGTTGGAAGGTCTGCCCGAAGGTGAAGAGCGTCTTGCGCTCATCGAGGGCGACGAGGAAGTGGACGCGCTGGACGCGTTGAAGAAGATCGAGGACATCAAGGCTCACGCCCTGCAGATGGCCGAACAGAACATGGATCAGGCCGTGAGCATCATCAGGAGCTGGTTGAAGCATGGCGACGGATCAAAGGTTGGAGCAGCTTAAGGGGCCCCAGAAGACGGCGATCCTGCTTCTCGCCCTGGGCGACAAGTTCACCGCCGAAGTCTTCAAGCGCATGGAGCGGCAGGAAATCGCCGCCGTCTCCAAGGCCATCGTGGAACTGGACACCGTGCCCAAGGAACTGGTGGAGGACGTCCTGCGCGAATTCCACCATGCCCTGGTCACCGGCCAGGACATGATCGCCGGTGGCGCGGAAGCGGTGAAGCGCATGCTCATGAAGAACCTGGACAGCGAGACCGCCAAGTACATCATGGACTCGCTGAACCTCGACTCCGGCCCCGCGCCCTTCCGCGAACTGGGCAACGTCAGCCCGCGCCTGCTGGCCCAGATACTGCGCAACGAACACCCGCAGACCCTGGCCCTGATCCTGGGGCACATGCACCCGGAGAAGGCCGCGGAACTCCTGACCAACCTGCCCGCGGGCGTGCGGCCCGAGGTGCTCATGCGCCTTGCCCGGCTGGAGGCCGTGCCCGAAGACATGCTGATGGAAGTGGACAAGGTGCTGCAAAGCCAGCTCATCGCCATGGGTGGCAAGGAAGGCAAGAAGGTGGGCGGCGTGCCCTCCGTGGCCGAAATCCTCAATGCCGTGGACCGCGCCACCGAAGAGGAAGTGCTGGCCGAAATCGAGGAAGAATCCTCGCAGATGGCCGAAGACATCCGCAACCTCATGTTCGTGTTCGAGGACGTGAAGGCGCTGGACGACCGGGGCATCCGCGAACTGCTGAAGGAAATCTCCAACGAGGACCTGACCATGGCCCTGCGCGGCGCCTCCGAGGACCTGCGCGAGAAGTTCTTCAAGAACATGTCGGAACGCGCGGCCACCATGATCCGCGAAGATCTCGAGATCATGGGCCCCACGCGCCTGTCCGACGTGGAAGGCGCGCAGCAGAATGTCGTGAAGACGGTGCGCAGACTGGAAACCGAGGGCCGCATCATCGTGGGCCGCGGAGGCGGAGATGTCTTCGTCTGATTCCGGCAAGCCGGAACGGTGGGGCACCATCTTCATGGGGCCCAGCCCCTTCGCCGAGACAACCCTGTCCGGCATGGAGGGCGCCAACCCGCGCCCGCTGTGGGACGAGACCACCGAAGAGGAATACATGGCCCGCGTGCGCGCCAAGGCGGAAGCCAGGGCGCGCGAGGTGCTGGACAAGGCCGCCGAGGTGCTGGCCCAGGCCCGTGCCGAGGCCGAGGTGCTGCGCGCCGCCGCCCACGAGCAGGGCCGCAACG
>NZ_VRYY01000099.1 GCF_015731765.1 Nitratidesulfovibrio oxamicus | reverse complement strand
GTCGCGGGCGACTTCCGCCCGGCGGCGTTCGAGGATGGCGAGCCCGCGCGCGCCCCGGTCGGACCGGTGGAACATGGCGGCCATGTTCTCGCGCACGGTCAGCAGCGGGTCGAGGCGGATGGTGCGGCTTGCGGGGCCTGCGACGGAAGACGCCGGGGGCAATGGCCCGCCATCCGCCCCTTCCGGCCATGCCGTCACGGCCAAGGACCCATCGGACACCACCACCTCCGGCAGGCGGGCATCCGGCGCGTATTGATAGAGCACCGCTTGCAGGGCCACGCCATCGGCCCGTTGGGCCAGCAGACCGCGCAGACGACGCTCCTCGTCGTCCAGTTTGGCCCGCAGGCGGCGCAACCGCTTGGCTTCGGCCTTGAACGGGGCCGCGGCATCCGTGCGCGCGGCATCGGCAAGCCCGGTGAACGCGGCGGCCTCGCCCAGGATGGCGGCTGCATCCAGCGCGGATTCGTACGTTTCTTCCGTCCGGTTGCCGCGCAGGGATGCGGGCAGAGGCCAGGCGGAAAGCTCGTCGGGTTCGCCGGGCCCGGCGGTCTCGTCGCCCCCTGCACCGCCCTCGTTGCGCTGGCGATACAGGAATACGTCGCCCTCGCCGGAATCCAGGTCCACCAGCAGGGCGCAGGCGTCGAGCACGCCGTCTTCCGGGACGTCAACGGAAGTATCGGAGGAGGAATCCGGGAAACGTCCCGGAGGGCTGGCGGTCAGCCCGTCGCCCACGAGGGCGGCCAGGGTACGCCGCAGGGCCGGAGTGAGCACCGGGTCGGCACCCGTGGCTGCATCGTCGCACAGCGTGCGCAGGGCGGCCTTCAACGCGCCTGGTTGCGACGGGGGCGGCAGCTGCGGCCAGACCGGGTCCGCGCCGAAGTCAGGGGGAAGGACGTCCACAAGGCGCATGCCCTCGCGCAGGTCCAGCAGCACCAGGGCGCCCTGCCCGTCTGGCTGTCCGTCTGGCTTTCCGGCTGGCGGCGCCATGCGCAGGGCCAGCCTGCGGCGCGGCCAGTCGCAACCGGCCCAGGCTACGCGGCATCCGGCCAGATGCTTGCGCAGCAGCATGACCTGCGCGTCGGGCCGGGCCGGATTGGGCGGCTTGTGCGCGGCAAGGTACAACAGCGGCGCGCGGCGCCCGTGCCGCAGCACCAGCACCTGCTTGCGCCCGGCGGCGAAGAGGGTGAGGGAATGGATGTCCGGCGCGGGCGCGTGGATCTTTTCGATGCGGCACCCGGCCAGCAGCGGAACCAGCGCCCGGCAGACGCGGCGGAACAGATGGGCGTCCATCGTCGTTTCCCTGGCTACGTGCCCTGAAAGCATGCACGGGACATGCCCGCCCCCGGCAGGGCCCAAACAGGCCCGGAGCAGGCAGCGGAGCCCCCGTCCGGCAGTCATTGGCGACCGTCTCGCGGCACGGCACGCGGCACGGAGCAACAAAAACGGCCCCTCATCCCGGCAGGGGTGAGGGGCCGTGGTGGGCGTTTAATCGCCTCGGACGCGCTCGTCGTCTTCCTGCTTGCTCTTGCAGTTGATGCACAGCTTGGTCACGGGTCGCGCCTTCAGGCGCGGCACGCCGATGTCCTCGCCGCATTCGTCGCAGATGCCGAACGAGCCGTCCTCTATGCGGCCCAGCGCCGCCTGAATTTTCTTGATCAGCCGCCGCTCGCGGTCACGGATGCGCAGGGTGAAGGCGCGGTCCGATTCCATGGTGGCGCGGTCCGCCGGATCGGCGAAGACCTCGTTGTTATCCGTCATGTCTTCCAGCGTGAGGTCGCCCTTTTGCGTGGCTTCTTCCAGCATCTGGGTCAGCAATACGCGGAAGTACTCGATATCCTTCTGATCCATGGGGAACCTCCTCGCGGTACGCAGCGCACCGCCTCCTGGCGGCACGCGTGCCGGGTGGGGCTGTCGCTTGCAAGGCAACTGCCATAAATCATCCGGCCAATAAAAGTAAAGGGGCGAGGCCTGATTTCCGTTCACGGAAACCCGGACGGATTGTTCGCAACGTTGGCAGGTGCTGACTGACGGCCGAAAAATCCACAGCTGGCGCGTAACAAGGAGGGATGCAACGGTGCAAGTGTCCCGCGTGTCGGCAGACGGCGAGACAGGCCGGATGGACTGGGCAGGGACGACCGGACTGCGCGACGTGACTGCGTGACGGGACAAGGGCCGAACCGACCGGGATGGAAAACCGCCGTCGCCCTGGCCGCGCCGTGCCCGCAAATCCGCACCGGCCAACATATTATGGAAATCGGTCGTGTTTTTTCAAAAACCTCGCTTGACAGGTAGCGGGGCTGTGACGTAGAAGGCTCTCCTCGTTGAGCGGGAGTAACTCAGTGGTAGAGTGCAACCTTGCCAAGGTTGAAGTCGCGGGTTCAAATCCCGTCTCCCGCTCCAACGAAACCGATGAGGCGGCATAGCCAAGTGGTAAGGCAGAGGTCTGCAAAACCTCCATTCTCCGGTTCAAATCCGGATGCCGCCTCCAGTATCGGTGCGGGAGTAACTCAGTGGTAGAGTGCAACCTTGCCAAGGTTGAAGTCGCGGGTTCAAATCCCGTCTCCCGCTCCAACGCCTTCTCCGGGTGTACTGCCCAGCGCGGAAAACCCTAGCGATACCCCACCATTAGCGGGAATAACTCAACGGTAGAGTGTCAGCTTCCCAAGCTGAAGGTTGCGGGTTCAAATCCCGTTTCCCGCTCCAGAACACATAGCCCCCGCGCCATGCACGGGGGCTTTTTGCTGTGTGGCCGCAAAGCCCCATATTGCCGACCTACCGGCCAGTACGCACAGACTCCGCCAGCCCCGCCATGAACGTGGACACCTTTTCCACGGGGGCGAAGGAAGGATCAATGCCGTGACGTGCGGCCAACGCCTCCGGTCGCGCGTAGGACAGCACGGTGACGCCTTCAGCCTCACGTACCAGCATGCGCAACGGCAGATCCATGGCGATGGTCGGAGCTTCAAGCATCAGCAGCGTGCCAACGGCGGGGTTTCCAAAGGTCACCACCCGCGTGGCTGGCATGCGCAGTCCTGTTCTTTCCGCGTTGGCCGCATGGTCCACGGTGCAGAACACAGGCACGTTCATGTCGTCCAGGGTTCCCAGCAAACGTTCCCAAACCTCCGGAACCGTTCCCTGACAGGTCACGCAAACCACCCCGTCGCTTCTCGCTTCGATCATATTTCCTCCTTTCTTCCGCTCGGTTGCGCGCAGGAACCGACGCGACATGCCCAGTGCGCATCCACGCACTCTCCGGCCCGACATCCGGCACCGCACGATGCCGACAGACATCACACCCTCCACCTTTTCCCACGCGCGAAACGGCACACGGCGCCCTTCCTTTCGCATCGCGGCCCGCATTGCGCTGCCGCCCCAGCCCTATACACTTTTTTTTTCGTGCACGCATGTTGACAAGTCCCCGACAAAAAGGGTAGCTCTCCCTCCGCACGAGGGAACGGCGGTTTCGCCCGGCCCGCGTGTCGCCCGAAAGGGCGGGAGTAACTCAGTGGTAGAGTGCAACCTTGCCAAGGTTGAAGTCGCGGGTTCAAATCCCGTCTCCCGCTCCAAAATTTCGCCCCACAAGGGCACCAAAGGCCGCCGCAAGGCGGCCTTTGCCGTTTCCGGCGTCAGCACCGGCACAGACAGACGCCGCAGCGCCATATCGTCTCCCGGCCCGCTTCGGCCCGCTCTGATCTGTCCCGGCCCGTTCCTGTCTGCCCCGGCCAAGCCCCCCGCCCCATCGGGGCAACGTCTGACAGCCCCTCCTCCGGTCAGCCCGGTTGCCCCTTCCGGAGCACCCGGCCCCTCCCGCGCACAACAGCACCGCGCACAATCGCCGCAATGAGGCAAAGCGGTTGCTCACCGGCCGTTCCCGGCATATGCCGAAAGCATCACCCCAGCCGCAGGACGTCCCATGCCCCGCATTGCCATTCGCCTTGCCACCCCGGACGACGCCGCCGCCATCATCGGCGTGTTCCATGCCGCCATTCACGGCAAGGCCGCGTGCAGCTACGATGCGGCGCAACTGTCCGCCTGGTGTGCGGGCCGCACCGTGGAGCAGTTTCGCCGGGAACTCGAACTGGGCATGAATCCGTTTCTGGTGGCCGAGACCCTGGTTGACGCCCCGCTTGCGCCGCCAGTTGGGGTCGTGCCTGCGAAACCACCGGGGGCAGAAACCTGCGGACCATGGAAACCCGCGCCCAACGCCGCGCCTTCCGCCCCGCCCCCCCCGTCCGCCCCATCTGTTGTCGGCTTTGGCGCGTTGCGCGGCGACGAGGTTGCCTACCTGTACGCCGCGCCGCAGGCCCCGCCCGGCACCGGCACCGCTCTGCTGCGCGAACTGGAACGCCGCGCCGTGGAGCAGGGCTGGCCGGAACTGCGCCTGACGGCCTCGCTCAACGCCCTGGATTTCTACAAGGAGCACGGCTACCGCGAACTGCGCCGGGACATCCGGGTAATGTCCGTGGATGGCGGCTTCGTGCGGCTGGTGGCCATAGAGGCGCGCAAGCGGCTCAAGCCACAAGACGGACAGCCCCCCCGGACGTCCGGCGAACCGCCCCTGGCGATATGACCCGTATGCCGGGGCGTCCGGGCAGTCCGGGCAATATGGCCGTCCGGGCAATTGGGCGGTCCTCCCGGTCCGCCCAGTCCATCCAGTCCATCCAGTCCGCCTTCCACATCCCCTGCGCGGACCCTGTGCGCCCCCCCCTGTCGCCCGCTCGCCCTTCATGCCAGTGCCCACAGACCATACCGCCCTGCCCCGCCCGTCCCCTTCTCCCCACGCCGTCGGCAGCCGCAAAGCGCGTGCTTACCGCCACCCAGCTTGCACTGCCCGTCCTGTTGAGGCATGAACTCCGGACGCGCTGCGCCAGCCCTCTCGTGCCCTCCGGCACGCCGGGTTCTTCCGGCCTTTGCATCCGCCCGCCCGGCGCGCGCCCCGGCAACCGGCTCACCGCAGCCATCGGCCCACAAAAGGACAGCCCATGACCGAACAACCGGACACCCCGGCCCTCCATAGCCCCGAATCCGCCCCCACGGCGGAAGCGAACGCCGCCGAACTGGAACGCCTGCTGGCCAAGGCGCGCGAACGCTACGAAGTGGGTTTCGAAACCCTTACCGTGGATGACGCGCCGCTGGAAATCCTGCAGATCCGCAACATGACCGGCCACCTCGACCGGCTCATCGCCACCAACGCCATCAAGGATCCGCTGCGCGACCTGCCCCTGTGGGCCAAGATATGGCCCGCCTCGTTCCTGCTGGGGCGCTTTCTGCGCAAGCTGGACCCGGCGGGCAAGAGCCTGCTGGAGGTCGGCGCGGGCTGCGGCGTCACCGGGCTCATCGCCGCGCGCTACGGCTTTGCCCGCGTGACCATCACCGACGTGCACGACGACGCCCTGCTCTTCGCGCGCATCAACGTTCTGCGCAACGGCCTTGCCGACCGGGTGGAGGTGCGCCGCTGCGACATCACCACCGCGCGGCTGAACGCCCGCTACGACGTCATCGCCGGGGCCGAAATCCTGTACCTGGAAGATCTGCACCGCCCGCTGGCCAAGTTCCTGGCCCGCCACGTGGCCTCTGGCGGACAAGCCATGCTGTGCACCGACAAGCGCCGCAAGGCCGCCCACTTCCTGAAGCTGGCCGGGCGCGACTTCGACGTGGCCGAGCAGCCCGTGGGCATCAAGTCCACCGGCGACGACGGGCAGGAAGAACGCCGCCTGTTCCTGGTGCACCGGCTTACCCCCAAGCGCACGGGCGCGACACCCGCCGCTCCGGCCTAGTCGGCCCAGCCGATCTCGGCACCAGTCGGCGTAGCCAGCCGGACCACCAAACGGCCCGCATCCGCAACCTCGACCCCTCACGGACCATCCGCATGATCAAGCTTTCTCCCTGCCCCAAGGGCTATACCAAGGACCAGGACAAGGCCACCTCGCCCGTGGAAACCGTGCGCCGCGTGCGCCAGCGCCTTGCCAGCCTCGACGTGGACATCCTTGCCGAAACCCGCCGCGTGGACGTGGACCGGCTGGGCATTCCCGTGTTTCTCAGCATGTGCGGGGCCGACGCCAAGCGCGTCATGCCCACCCGCAAGCAGATGGGCAAGGGCGCGTCCGTGGAGCAGGCCGAGGCATCGGCCCTGATGGAACTGATGGAGCGCTACAGCTTCTTTACCTTCTGGCGCGACATGCCCGGCATGGTCGAGGCCACCTGGAGCGAGGCGCAGGCCCGCTTCGGCGATGCGCTGCTGCCCGTGGAAGAAATCGCCAAGTCCGTGCACGACCCCATCGCCCCGCACGACGCCGTGCGCGCCCTGGACCTGATCCGCTGGAAGTTCTTCCCCGCCACCGTCATCCCGCGCGACGGCACCGAGTGCCGCGAGGTGTGGCTGCCGCTGGACTGGTTCAAGAAGCTGGGCGAGTTCAACGGCTCGTCGGCGGGCAACACCGAGGAAGAATCCATCCTCCAGGGCGCCTGCGAACTGGTGGAGCGCCATGTGTGCTGCATCATCGACGAAACCATGCCCGAACTGCCAACCATCGACATCTCGCCCGATGGTTCCGGTGACGATGCCGTGCTGCGCGACCTGCTGGACCGCTTTGCCGGGCACGGCGTGCAGGTGGTGCTGAAAGACTTTTCCCTTGGCCTGCCCGTGCCCACCGTGGGCGCCGTGGCCTGGGACCCGGCCACCTTCCCGGTGCGCTCCGAGATCGTCTACACCGCAGGCACCGCAGCCACCCCGGTCAAGGCCGCCGTGCGCGCCCTGACCGAAATCGCCCAGCTCGCGGGCGACTTCATCACCGGCGCCTGCTACGAGGCATCCGGCCTGCCCAAGTACGAACGGCTGGAAGACATCGAATGGCTGCGGCGCGGCCCCGTGGCGCCGCTGTCCTCGCTGCCCTCCGTGGAATCGGACGACATCCTGCGCGAGCTCACCACCCTTTCCGACGGCCTCGCCCGGCAGGGCTACACCCTGCTGTCCATCTCTACCCGCAACCCCGACGCGGACGTGTCCACCCACTACAACATCGTGCCGGGGTTCCGCTTTCGCGAACGGGACAAGAACGCCTCCATCGGCCTGTTCGTGGGCCGCATCCTGAGCGAGGAAGCCGACGCCGATACCGCCCTGCGCGGCCTTGAGGTGCTGGCGGAGATATACCCCGGCGCGCATTTCGTGCCGTTCTTCCGGGGCATGCTGGCCCTGCGTGCCGAAGCCCTGGACGAGGCGCGCCACTGGTTCGAAACCAGCGAGCCCCTGCAACCCGACGCCGACGCGCGCGGCCTTGCCGCCTTCTACGGCGCCTACGTGCACACCCTGGCCCAAAACTGGGCCGCCGCCCTGCCCGGCCTTGACCGCGCCGTGACCGCCTGCCCGGAAATGAAGGAGTACTTCAACCTGCGCGGCGTGTGCCACTTCAAGCTGGGCGACTACGCCAAGGCCGCCGTCAACTTCGAAAGCGTGCTGCGCCTGGACAAGGGATCCGTCATCGATCTCGCCAACCTTGGGCTGTGCCACAAGTTCCTCGGCGATGCCGACACGGCCGCACACCTGCTGGAAGCCGCCCTCGAAATCGACCCCTCCCTCGACTTCGCCCGCACCCATCTTGCGGAGTTGCAGGCCCAGGAAGGGTAGCCCCTGAAGCACTCAAGAAAATATCGGGGGAGGGAACCTTTTGGAAAAGGTTCCCTCCCCCGCCCCCCCACCCTCCCAAACTTTTTAATTGGTCAGGTGACGAAGGCTTGATTTTGCTTGGTACCCGACAAATAGGAAAAGAAACCGGAAGAACGTGAAACACGTTCTTCCGGTTTCTTTTCCTGGACATAAAGGGGGGTGCAGGGGGCATCGCCCCCTGCCCGCCGGAGGCTTACAAAAAAAACACCAACCTTACGCCACCGGCCCACCGGCCTGCTGGTCGCGTTCGCGGATTTCGGCGCGCTTGATCTTGCCGCTGATGGTCTTGGGCAGTTCGGCCACGTAATCGATGATGCGCGGGTACTTGTACGGCGCGGTCACCTTCTTCACGTGGTCCTGAAGCTCCTTGGTCAGTACGTCCGAGGCGGTGTAGCCGGTGGCCAGCACCACGGTGGCCTTCACGGCCTGTCCGCGCAGGGGGTCGGGCACGCCGGTCACGGCGGCCTCCACCACGGCGGGGTGGGCCACGAGGGCGCTTTCCACCTCGAACGGTCCGATGCGGTAGCCGGAACTCTTGATCAGGTCATCCACGCGGCCCAGGAACCAGTAATAACCGTCTTCATCCATCCAGGCCTTGTCGCCGGTGTGGTAGTAGCCGCCGAACATGACCGAGGCGGTCTTTTCCGGTTCTTCCAGATAGCCCCGGAACAGCCCCACGGGCAGCCCCTCGGCCACGCGCACGCAGATTTCGCCTTCCTCGCCGGGGGGGCAGACGTTGCCCGCCGCATCCTGCAGCACCACGTCCCAGCCGGGCATGGGCCGACCGATGGAACCCGCCTTGGGGGTCATGCACGGCAGCGTGGCGATTTGCAGGGTGGTTTCGGTCTGGCCGTAGCCTTCGTGGATTTCAAGGCCGGTGGCGGCCTTCCAGTCGTGGAACACGCTGTCGTTCAGCAGTTCGCCCGCCGTGGTGCAGTGGCGCAGCTTGGACAGGTCGTACGCGGACAGGTCCTGCCGCACCAGGAAGCGGTACACGGTGGGCGGCGCGCAGAAGGTGGTCACGGCGTGGTCGGCCAGCACGCCCAGCAGGGCCGCCGGTTCGAACTTGCCCCGGAAGTCGTACACGAACACCGAGGCCCCGGCCATCCACTGGCCGTAGAACTTGCCCCACACCGCCTTGCCCCAGCCGGTGTCGGCCAGGGTCAGGTGCAGGTCGCCTGGCACCAGGTCGTGCCAGTACATGCCGGTCAGCAGGTGGCCCAGCGGGTAGGTGTGCACGTGCTCCACCATCTTGGGCATGCCCGTGGTGCCGGACGAAAAGAAGATCAGCAGCGGGTCTTCGCCGCCCGCGAACTCCAGCGGGCTTTCCGGACGGGGGAACCTGGCCTCCGCCGGGGTGAAGATGGTGTCATAGTCCACCCAGCCGCGCGGCAGGGCGTCGCCGCCCACCTGCACGCACACGGCAAGGCCGGGACAGTCGGGCCGGGCGGCCTCCACGCGCTCGGTGATGGAATGGTCCACGATGACGCACCGGGTCCTGGCGCGCTCCACGCGGAACACGATGTCCTTGGGGGTAAGCTGGGCCGGGGCGGGAATGGCCACCGCGCCAAGGCGGTGCAGGGCCAGCATGGACACCCAGAACTCGATGCGCCGGTACAGCACCAGCATCACCCGGTCGCCCTTGCGGACGCCCTGCAAGCGCAGCGCGTTGGCCAGCTTGGCAGAGGCCTCGGCCATCCAGGCGAAGGTGTAGTCGCGCCGCACGCCCGCATCATCCACGTGGGCTATGCACAGCCGCCCCGGATCGGACGCCGCGATGGGGTCCAGCACGTCGAAGGCGAAATTGAAGGTGTCCGGGGCGTCGATGCGGAACGTGGCGCAGAATTCCTTGTAATCCTTGGCCGTAAACTTTGTGGTGTAGGTCATGGGTGCATCCCTGCGAAGCAATCCCTTGCGGGCTTGTTGACTGATGGCGTGTACGGCGCGCCCCCATGGTGGCGGCGGGGGCGTTTTCCTGCGGCGTAATCGTGGAGGGCTGGCAGACTTCAAACATCAAGCCGCGTCTGCGCCGACTCCCGGGAACCGCCGGATGGTGAGACTTTTCGTTTGCTGGCAAGGGGGGCCAGCAGGCAAAAACACACCAGGGCGGCCCTAAGGGCGTGTTTGCAAACCAGTCTTTTGTTCGCTGGCGAGGAAAACAAGCCTACCATGAAGGAACATACTCTTCTCGTATTTGACTGAGCCTTAGCCGTTAGGTGAGTTTGCGAACCTTACGGATAAGGACAGCAGCGCAATGGCAGGCGAAGTTTGACGAAGCCAGCGGGCAAAAGGACTGTTTGCACACACGCCCTAGCTAATCACGTCAAGAAAAACCGCATCCACACCATCAAGGCCGCGCAGGGCGTGCGGGATGCGCGAACTGAAGTACAGGCTGTCACCGGCGGCAAGCACGTGGCGCGCGTCGTTCAGCCATATCTCCAGGCGACCTTCAACGATGTAGATGAATTCCTGGCCCCGGTGGTAGTTGAACACCAGGTCCTTTTCTTCCTTGGGGGGCACACGCACCAGAAACGGCTCCATGCGCCGGTTGGTGAAGCGCGAGGCCAGGTTCCAGTAGTCGTAGTCCTTGCGGCGCTGCACCGAAAGGCCTTCGCCCTTGCGCACCAGGCTGTAGCCGTGCAGGTGGGCATCGCCGCCGGAAATCAGCGCGGTGAGGTCCACGCCGCATTCACGGGCCACGTCGGTGAGAAAGCTCACCGGTATCTCCACCTCGCCGCTTTCGAAGCGGGCGACATCCGCCTCGGTAACGCCCACCTTGTCCGCCAGTTCCTGCCGCGAAAAGCCGCAGGCATCGCGCAGCCCGGCCAGGCGCGGCGCGATTTCCTTGTAGGGCGGTTGTTGCATCGTCCGGTCCTCCTGTTGTGCTACCGCGCCCTTGCACATTGCGGTGGCGCTCTCGATCGCTGGGGGAAGCATTGCGATACCCCAGCGTGTCGTAAATGAAAAGCCCGCTATGCCAATGGCATCCGCCGTCCACTTGGCTGACCCCGTGGGTTTGCGGGTCCGTTTGGTCAATCCGGGCTTCTCGCCAATGCCTCTGGTCCGCACGGTCGGCCAGCCCGTCAATCCGCCCAATCGGGCGCGGGCCAGAACGAAAGGCGGCGCGAACCGGGGAGGTCCGCGCCGCCGTCATGGCCTGCGCCTTGCCGACCGCATACGCGGCGGCACCCCCCATGGCTAGGGGTAGGTAATTCGACCGTTGCGTTCGATGAGCGACAGCGTGTTGGTGACCTGACGGCCCAACGGCGTTTCGCGGCTCATTTCGCGCTCGATGGAAGTGATGCCCTTCAGTACCGTGGAATGGCGGCGGCTGAACCGGTCGCCGATTTCCTTCAACGAAAGGTCGGTGTGCTTGCGGGCCAGATAGAACACGGAGTTGCGGGCAACCACGTATTCACGCTTGCGGCTGCGCGAATTGAGCTGCTTGGGCGAAATGCCGAAGCCTTCGCACACCTTGCGCACGATGCCCTCGAAGTCCATGACAACTTCCTGCTGGGCATAGTGGCCAAGCACTTCCCAGGCCATTTCCATGGAAATCTGGCGGTTCAGCAGCTTGGCCTTCAGCACCAGGTTGTGCAGGCAGCTTTCGATCTGGCGCACGTCGGTGCGGATGCGGTCGGCCAAAAGGTCGGTGACGTTGTCGGGCAGCATCACCTGATGCAGGCGGGCCTTTTCGCACAGGATGCGGCGGCGCGTTTCGAAGCCGGGCTTGTCGATGTGGGCGAGAAAGCCGGAGCAGAACCGCGAAACCAGTTGGGTATCGAGGTTCTTGAGGTCGCGCGCGGCGAACGAACTGGACAGCACCACGCGGCTGCCGCGCGACTTCAGCGCCTTCACCGTGGCCAGCACCTCGTCCTGCATGCGTTCCTTGCCCTGCAGGAAATGCACGTCCTCCAGCAGCAGCACGTCCACGTCGCGGTAGCGGGCCTTGAAGCGGTCCACTTCCCGCGCCTTCAGGGCGGCGATGAGCCGGGTGGCGAATTCCTCGGCGGTCAGGTACTCCACGCGCGGCGCGGCCCGGTTGCTGGCTTCGCACAGGGCGCTGCCCACGGCCTGCATCAGGTGCGTCTTGCCAAGGCCCGGACCGGAGCTGAGAAACAGCGTGTCGGCGGAAAGGGTTTCGCGGCAGATGCCGCGCGAGGCCGCGTAGGCCAGCTCGTTGTTGGGCCCCACCACGAACGAGTCGAATGAAAAGCGCCAGTTCAGGGCGCGGTTCGGAGCGGGCATGTCCAGCGGCAGGCCCAGTTGGGAGGGCTGGACGACACGCGCGCCGGTGCCGGACGCGGAGCGGACGGCCACGGCCTGCACGGCAGGGGAAATCTGGGCGGCGGGCACGGACTGCGTGCCGTCTGCGCTCGGTGCGGTCCCGGATACGGATGCACCCGCGCGGCCCATGCGCGGCGAAAGTGTGCCCGCGCCATGCGGCGCGGCATCCACCACCACGGTGGGGGCACTGCCCAGCACAGCGGTGGCCGCCTGCACGATGTCATCCAGCAGCCGGTCGCGGACCCAGGCCGCAACGAATTCGTTGGGAGCCACCAGGCGCAGCACGTCGTCCCGGACCTCTGCCGCCAACGGAGAGATCCAGACCTTGAAGAGCCCCGGATTGAGACTCTTTTCTAGAATATTCTGAATTTGGCCCCAAATTGAAATCATGGTGCTTGGTTTACGGAGTTCGCGGTTGGGTTGCAACAGAGAAAAAGCGCCTGTCGTCATGCGGAACCCGCGCCTTCTTTCCCAAGATTTTTTTCGCAGCAACACATTGTAATCACAAGATCTAACCACTCGATGGCGTTATTCCGCCGTTTTGCGCACACCTTGGCAGGCAAGACTTTCCACAGCTGGGAGCCCTTGTTTTCCACATCAATGAAAAAACTTTTCCACAGGCACATTCTTGAATTACGCCCAAAACTTGCCCGTGCATCTATTTTTTTTCACTACGCCCGGACTGCGTGAAACAAACACGCCACTCTTGCCGGTCCTGGTCGCCGTGCAGGCACGTACAGCGCCGCATCCCGACAAGGAGACCGGACGACAACCCGGATGCGCGGCGGGAAACAACCCTGCCTCGGGCATGTCGGCGCATGGCAAATTGCCATTTATTTTCAGGATGCCACAGAGCACCACAGCAGCACGGTGCGATTCCGCCCGCCATGCGGGAAAAAACGCGCAGCGCGTGGCGCTCCCCTTGCCCGACTTCCGACGGCGCCCTGTCGGCTCGCCGGTGCCGTGCGCATGCGCACGATGACTCAGGACTGACGCAGGGGGTACCGACCGCAGGTGAACCGCTCGCCTTCCGGGCAGTAGCCCAGCCGTTCGCACTTGGCTCCGGCCACGGCGAACAACTCCGGCAGCACTCCGCGGCACAGGTCCAGCATGGCGTCGGCCATGGCCCGGATCTCCCACTGGGCGCGCATGCAGCAGCGATGCTCGAAGAAGTTGAGCAGGCTGCGGCAGTTCATGGTCAGCACGATGCGCGTTTCCGCCGCCTGGGGCAGCACGAAGCGGGCATCCTCGTTGGACTTGGCCCCGGCCCTGCCGTCGGCCTCCAGCAAGGCCTTGATGTCGCGGTAGGCGTCGCCGATCCCGGCCATGCACTGTTCGAAGCGGGCCAACGCCTGCGGGTTGCGGGCAATGGCCGGGGGCAGCACGTAGTCGAAGCTGCTGCCGTCAACGTAACGCTGGCTTTGCTGCGAATACGAGGCGATGCGGTGGCGCACCAACTGGTGGGTCAGCGCGCGGGACACCCCTTCCGCCGCAAAGGTGAAGCTGACGTGCTCCACCGGGCTTGCGTGGCCGGACTCCATCACCGATGCCACGAACTGGGCCTGCTTCTCGCGCGCGATTTCGCCGGACAGCAGGCGCGGCCACATGTCGGCCACGAATCCGGAATGATAGCATTGGCGAAAGGCGGCATAGATCAGCGAGAGCGGTTCCGGGGTATGGGCCAGCAGTTCGACCCGCAGCGTCGTCTTGGGCATGGGGATTCCGTAACCGGCCACATGGCCGGGCAAGGGGTGGAAACAGGAACGCGCGGCACGCAACGCATCGTGCACGGCCTGGCCGGGGCCTGCCAGACCTCGTGGCGAGGCCTCGTGGCGAGGCAGCCGGGACGAGTCCGCGCGGAATTGTCCGCACAGGCCTGGCCGCGCGTGATCGCCAAGGTGACCCGCCCGCCGTCATGCCGATGGTCAGGCCAGCAGGTTAAGGTGCCTATAGGCCTTGGCCGTGGCCACGCGGCCGCGCGGGGTGCGCTTCAGGAAACCGCACTGGATCAGGTACGGTTCGTAAATGTCTTCTATGGTCCGCACCTCTTCGGAGCAGGCCACGGCCAGGGTCTTCACCCCCACCGGGCCGCCGCCGAAGTGCTCGATGAGCACGGACAGCAGCTTGCGGTCCATCTGGTCCAGCCCGCTCTCGTCCACATCCATTCGGCCCAGCGCGGCGGATGCCTGTTCCGGCGTGATGGTGCCGTTGCCGTGCACGGAGGCAAAGTCGCGCACCCGGCGCAGCAGCCGGTTGGCGATGCGCGGGGTGCCCCGTGAACGACGGCCTATCTCCGCCGCGCCTTCCGGGGTCAGGTTGGCCCCCAGGATGCGCGCCGTGCGGGTGACGATGCGTGCAAGGTCGGCAGGAGCGTAGAATTCCAGCCTGCTGATGATGCCGAAGCGGTCGCGCAGGGGCGACGACAACAGGCCGATACGGGTGGTGGCCCCCACCAGGGTGAACGGCTCAAGGTCGATCTTCACCGTACGCGCACCCGGCCCCTGCCCGATGACCAGATCCAGCTTGAAGTCCTCCAGCGCGGGGTACAGCACTTCCTCCACGGCCACGGGCATGCGGTGGATCTCGTCCACGAACAGGATGTCATGCCGCCCTAGGTTGGTCAGGATGGCCGCAAGGTCGCCGCTGCGCTCGAGCACCGGGCCGGAGGTGGACACCAGGTTCACGCCCAGTTCCGCCGCGATGATCTGGGCAAGGGTGGTCTTGCCGAGGCCGGGGTTGCCGTAGAACAGCAGGTGGTCCATGGCCTGCCCGCGCTCCAGCGCAGCCGCCACGAAAACCTTGAGGTTGGCCCGCAACTCGTCCTGCCCGATGAAGTCGTCCAGGCTGCGCGGCCGCACGTTCTCGTCCATGCAGATGGATGGGCAGATGGATGCGCAGCTGCCTGCGCCCTCTCCATCCGGTCCCTTGCACTGCGCCGTCATCAGCGTCCCCTCGCCAGGGCCTTCAGGGCCGCACGCAGGGCCCCGGCCACGTCAAGGTCGGGCTCTGCCCTCAGCACGTCCTTCAGCACCGGGGCGGCCTCATCCTCGAGGTAGCCAAGGTTGCCAAGCCCGGCCAGCGCATCGCGGAACACCCCGCCCGGCGCGGCCCCGCCCGCCAGCGCCATGCCTGCGGGCAGATCTTCGACCTTCAGCTTGTACTTCAATTCCAGAAAGATATGCTGCGCGGTCTTCTTGCCGATGCCGGACACCCGCGTCAGCGCCAGCACGTCGTCCTCCACCACCAGGCGGCGCAGGTCGTCGGGGCGGAACTGAGAAAGGATGGCCAGGGCCGTGCGCGCCCCCACCTTGCTGATGGTGGTGAGCACCATGAAGGTCTGCCGTTCGTCCCAGGTGGAAAAGCCGAACAGTTCCAGCGCGTCCTCGCGCACTTCGGTCCGCACGTGAAAGGCCACCTGCCCGCCCCGTTCCGGCAGGCGCGACAGGGTATGCGCGGGCAGGTGCACCTCGTACCCCACGCCCCCTTCCGTCACCACCACGCAGGCATTGCCGGAAATTTCGGCAACACGGCCTTCGACATACGCGATCATGGTTCCACCTCTCGCGGGCACCCTACACAAAAAGCGACCGGGCCGGAAGACGGGCGCGGTGCACGGTCCTGCCCAGTCCGGACCAATCCGGCCCAGTCCGGACCAATCCGGTCCAGTCCTGACAGTCCAGGCCAGCCTGGACCAGCCTGCCCGACGGAAAAACCGTCATCCCCGGCTAACGCCCTTGGTGCGGAACGAAAAATCCCTTATCGTCCCCGCACCCCAACCTGGGAAACCCGCCCGGAGCCGCCTGCATGCCCTCGCCGCCCCGCCCGCTTTCACCCGTCACGTGGTTCCGCCAGCACGCGGAGCGCACGCCCCTTCGCCTGCTGCTGCTGACGCTGGTGGTGCTGCTGCCCTGCGTGCTCTATGCAGCCGACAAGTATGCGGACATGTGGGCCGTCCGCGCCCTGGACGAGACCGTGGCCGAGGCGAGGGCGCGGCTGGCCTTGCGCCAGCGCACCATGAACGACGAATTCGAACTGGCCTTTGCCGGGCTGCGCCGCCTGCCCGACCTGCTGGCCCTGGACGACCGGGTGCGCGACGAGGTGGCCCCAAGGCCCGAGGCGGCTCCGCATAAACCGCCCCAGGCAAGCGTGGGGCGTCGTGCCCCGCTCAACGCCTTCCTGAAGACCTTTGCCGAAACCATGGACCTGCACATCGCCTGGCTCATTGACCACACGGGCCTAACCATCGCCACCAGCAACTACGACAGCGCGGACAGCCTGCTTGGCACCAACTATGCCGACCGCGCCTACTTCATCGCCGCCATGTCCGGCGAGCGTGGCCGCCAGTTCGCCGTGGGGCGCGTGTCCAGCGTGCCGGGATTCTTCTTCGCCTCTCCCGTGCGACAGTGCGGCACCGTGTTGGGCGTGGTGGCCGTGAAGACCGACCTGCCCACCCTATCGCGTCGGCTGCGCCTGGACGCCGCCTTCGTCACCGATGAACAGGGGGTGGTGGTGCTGGCCAACGACAAGGCGCACATCTTCCATGCCCTGCCGGATGCCCCGGTGCGCGACATGCCCGTTTCGGCGCGCCTCCTGCGCTACAAGCGCGAGGCGTTTCCCGAACTGTCGCTGCGCCCCTTCGTGGTGCGGGGCATCAGCGAAACGCACGGCCTGACGCTCATCGGCGAAGCCACGCGCCCCGCGCTGCTGGGGGTGATCCATCGCCCGCAGGACGGCCTTTCGCTGCACGTGGCCGAAGACGTCGGCGAGGCCCTGACCCTGGAGGACCGGCGGCAGGTGCGCTTCCACCTCGCGGTGCTGAGCGGACTGGCCGTGCTGGGCACCCTGCTTTCCGCCATCATCTACACCCTGCGCAACCGGGCCCAACTGCACATCATCGAGGCCAACAACCAGGCCCTCACCCGCCTGAACGGGGAACTGCGCTGCATGGCGGAGCGCGACCACCTGACCGGCTGCTTCAACCGGCGGCGGCTGGACGAGGCCATGAACGCGGAGCTGGCCCGCAGCGCGCGCAGCGGCCACCCGCTGGCCCTGGCCATGCTGGACCTTGACCACTTCAAGACGGTGAACGACCGACACGGGCACGGCGTGGGAGACGCCATGTTGGCCCACGTGACCGAAATCATCCGCAACCAGTTGCGCGAGCCGGACCTGCTGGCCCGTGTGGGCGGCGAGGAATTCGCCCTGCTGCTGCCCGACACGGGCGAACGCGAAGCCGTGGCCCTGCTGGAACGGGTACGCCGCAAGGTGGAGGAAAATCCCCTGCCCCATGCCGACGCCCCCATTCCCATGACGGTCAGCGCGGGCGTGGCCGAGGCGCGCCCGGACATCGAGCCGGGCCGCTGGATGCACGAGGCGGACGCCGCGCTGTACATGGCCAAGCGCTGCGGCCGCAACCGCACGGTGCGGGCCACGCAGGTGCCGGACGATAGCCTGGAGGGCGGAGACGCGCCGCCGCAGTGTGCGATTCTGGGTGAGGCCGGGAACGAAGACGGAAGCCCGGGAGCGGGTTAGGAAGCGTGCCCGCAAGCACTCCCGGATGCACGTCAGGGCGTATGCACGGAGCGGGCGGAAGCCCGCGGCGGAACAGCCAGGGCAACTCCCCTGCCGCCCCGCGCCGCCTGCCCCACCGCCAGTTCACGTCGCACCCGTTCCGCTGAAAAAACACAGGGTCGCCCGGGAACGCCTGACGGCCTTTTTCTCAGGGCCTCATGCCTTCGGAGCATGTCCATAGACGCCCCGTAACGGGGGTGCCCACGGCGCGGACCGCCCTTGCTGCCGCGTCTGTCCCGCCGGACAGACCATCACCGGACAGACCATCACCGGGCAAACCATCACCGGTCAGGCTACCACCAGGCAGACACCCGCCGGAAGCCACACGCACGAATGCCACACACCTGCAGGCACAGCCGGGCGCGTGCCCGTCAGCCCAGCCTGGCCAATCAGCCCAGCCGGGCCAGCCGGGACAGCCGCCGTGCATTCAGGTGGCACACGGCGGCGGCCAGCGCATCGCCGGTGTCCAGCCCCCAGCCGCCCTTGGCGCCCAGCACCCGGGCCACCATGAAGCTCACCTGCTCCTTGTCCGCCCCGCCGGTGCCCACCAGGGCCTTCTTGATTTCCGTGGGCTGGTAGTCGGCCACCACCACCCCGTGTGCGGCGCAGGCGGCCACGGCCACCCCGCGCGCCTGCCCCAGCTTGAGGGCGGTGGCCACGTTGCGGGCGGCGTGCACGTTTTCGATGGCGGCCTCGTCCGGCGCGTACCGGCCCACCAAGGCGTGCAGTTCGCGGAACAGGTGGCCCAGTCGCGCTGCGAAATCGTCGCCCTTGGGCCGGATGGCCCCGCAGTCCACCAGGGTGAGCACGCCAGACACCTCGCGCACCACCCCCCAGCCGGTGCACTGCGAACCGGGGTCGATGCCGATGACGGTGACGCCGCCGGTGGCGTCACCGGTGACTGAAACCGGGCTGGAGGGCGTTTCCGCCTGGGGCGATGCGGGCTTGCGGGGGGGCATGGGGCCTCCGGCGGGTGCCGGGAATGCAGGGTGTGCCGCAATGCGGCGGAGGCTGATATTCGGACAACTGCGCGAAGCGCCCGCGCCGCCACCGTCATGGGCGCCGCATGCGTCACGGATGCTCTCGGGCCCGGCCAACCGACCGGTCGAAACCGACCTGCCAACCAGCCGACCGGCCCCAGACCTGCCGCGGGGCGTCACTCGGGCGCCGGAAACGCCGGAGCCCGCGCAAGGCGGGCTCCGGTGCGAGGCATGTCGGCTATTCCAGTTCGGCCAGCACTTCGTCGGGAAGATCGAAGTTGGCGTGCACGTTCTGCACGTCGTCGTTGTCTTCCAGGGCGTCCACCAGGCGCATCAGCTTGCGGCCTGCTTCCGCGTCCACTTCCACCGTGTTCTGGGGAATCATGGACAGCTCGGCGGAATCCATTTCCATGCCCGCGGCTTCCAGCGCATCGCGCACGGCGGCAAAGTCGGCCACGGCGGTGTGGATTTCCCAGGTGCCGCCCTCGTCGCGCACATCGTCGGCGCCCGCTTCCAGCGCGGCTTCCATCACCTGATCCTCGGTGTACTTGCCGCCGTCCAGGGTGATCACGCCCTTGCGCTCGAACATCCAGCCCACGCACCCGGCCTCGCCCATGGAGCCGCCGTGCTTGGAAAGGATGTGGCGCACTTCGGCCACGGTGCGGTTGCGGTTGTCGGTGGCCGCTTCCACGATCAGGGCCACGCCGCCGGGGCCGTAGCCCTCGTACGAGATTTCGAGGATGTCGCCGCCCGCCAGTTCGCCGGTGCCCTTCTTGATGGCGTTGTCGATCTTGTCCTTGGGCAGGTTCACGGCCTTGGCGGCGGCAATGGCGGCGCGCAGGCGGGCGTTGCTGGCCGGGTCGCCACCGCCCTTGGCGGCGATGATGATTTCCTTGGCGGCCTTGGTGAACAGCTTGCCGCGCTTGGCGTCCTGACGCCCCTTGCGGTGCTGGATGTTGGCCCATTTGCTATGTCCGGCCATGCGTCCTCCTGAAAGAAATGACTGCGAAAGAGATGTGTGCGGAAACGCCACGGCGCGGCCCCGGCGGGCGTCGTGCCTGCCGGGCTCGCGCCATCGGCGCCGTGCGTCAGTCCTGCTGTCCGTCGCCCCGATACCCGAGGCAGACGTAGAATGTTTCCTTGCTTTCGATCCGCGAGCTTTTGGGCTTGAAGGTCTTCACGGTCTCGAAGCGGGCCCGCAGCGCATCAAGCAATTGCTTGACGTCCGGCCCCATGAAAATCTTGACCACGAAACTGCCGCCCTTTATCAGGCAATGGTCCGCCACCGCAAGGGCCTCGATGCACAATTCCAGCGAACGGGCCTGGTCGGTGAACCTGGTGCCCGTGGTGCGAGGGGCCATGTCGCTGATCACGACATGGAACGGTCCCATGGCCGCCAGCGCGTCCTCGAAGGCCTCGGAGCGGTTGAACACGTCCTCTTGCATGAAGGTGACGTTGGGAGGAAACCGGGTATCGGTGGTTTGCAGATCGCACGCCAGCACCCGCCCTTTCGGCCCCACCCGCTCTGCCGCGCCAAGCGACCACGAGCCGGGGGCAGCCCCCAGGTCCAGCACCTTCATGCCCTGGCGAAACAGCTTGAAGCGATTGTCGATTTCCTTCAGCTTGTAGATGGACCGCGCGGGATAGTTTTCCTGCTTGGCCTTCAGAAAATAGTGGTCTCGGTATGTTTTCATGTGGTCACCCGTGGCCGCTTGTACCCGAAAGCCCTCCGCCCGCCAAGGACTCACATGGCTCGCCCTGTCCGCCTGCGCATTCCCAACGAACTGGGCCAGTACCGCACCCTGCCCGATGCGGCGGGGCCTGACGACGTTGCGCCTGACAAGGCGGGACCGGACGGCTCCCTGCCGGACAATATCCCGCCTGACGGCTCCCTGCCGGACAATATCCCGCCTGACGGCTCCCTGCCGGACAATATCCTGCCGGACGGCTCCCTGCCCGCCACGTTCGACGTGCTGCCCCCGTGCTGGCAGCGGGTCGACGCCCCCGCCGATGTGGTGGTGCTGGGTCTGGGGCCGAACCCGGCCACGGCACAGCGGGCGGTGGATGGGGCGCTGGCGAGGCTGCGGGAAACGGATACGCGAAGCGGCAAGCACAGTGCCCCGACCGTACACGTCATCGAGTGCCCGGCGTTCATCCATTATATGGAAGAAGCCACGCGCGGCGCATGGCGCACGGCCATCCCCGCAGGGTGGACGCTGACCGCGCCTGATGATTTTCCGCCCGACCGTCTTGCCCGCGCGCTGGTGGTGGTCTACCGCGAGGCCGAGCGGCTGTTCCCCACATTTTGGGGACCGCTGCTGGGCGCGGCGCGGGCCGTGCGCATGGCCCCCGCCCTGGCGTTGCCCCCGGAAGGCATGGCAGGCCACGCCGGGCCGCATTCCGCCCGGTCCCGCATCGTGCTGCTGCCCGGCACGGAAGGTTCGCTGCTGCTGCCGGAACTGGAGTCCGCCCTTGCCGCAGAAGGGCTGACCCCGCGCCGGGCCGATCCGGACACCCTGCACGCCGACCTGCCCCGCCTGCTGGCCGACCAGCGCCCGGAACTGTTCCTGAGCGTGAATCTGCAAGGTCTCGACGCCTGGGGCGAACGCTTCCACCTGCTGCGGGCCTGCGGGGTGGACGTGGCCGTGTGGTGCGTGGACAACCCCTTCCACCTGCTCTCGGCCCTGCGCGGGCCGTGGTGGCGGGGGGCGCTGCTGTGCGTCACCGACGCCTCGTTCATCCCCCTGTTGCGCGCCCACGGTGCGCAGCGGGTGCTGCACCTGCCGCTGGCGACAGGACCGGAATTTTTCGGACCGCACCCTTCCGGAGAAGGCCGCGCCGCCGGAGCGCCCCAGCCTTCTCCGGCAGGCATGCCCCCCCTGAACCCCGTGGTATTCGTGGGCCGGTCCGCCTTTCCCGGCAAAAGAAGCTTTTTTGCAGGGCAGCATATAGCCCCGGCACTGCTGGACGAGGCGCTTGCCCTGCTCGATACGCCCGGTCTT
Source organism: Nitratidesulfovibrio oxamicus (assembly GCF_015731765.1). Classification (GTDB taxonomy): domain Bacteria; phylum Desulfobacterota; class Desulfovibrionia; order Desulfovibrionales; family Desulfovibrionaceae; genus Cupidesulfovibrio; species Cupidesulfovibrio oxamicus. The sequence goes on along the minus strand of NZ_VRYY01000099.1, from coordinate 3,155 downwards.
CGACCCGACGTTCACTACCGGCCCGATTTTCACTGGTGGACGGCGCGCCTCGGACTTACGCAACTGTGGCCCGGCAACGCGGTGCGCGAGGCAGGACTGGGGGCGGAGGAATGCGCCCTTGCCCGGCGGGTGCGCTGCCTGAACGCCGCCGCGCCGCTCGGACTGACTGTGTTCGGGGACGACGGCTGGCAGCCGCTGCTGGCGCAGGGCACCGACCTGCGTCCCCCGGTGGATTACTACGCCACTCTGCCCGCCGTGTACCGGGCCGCCCGCTGGTCGCTGAACATCACCAGCCTGCTGTTGCCCGCCGGGCTTACCCAGCGCCACTTCGACGTCTGGGCGGCGGGGGGCTTCTGCATCACCGACGACACGCCGGGCCTGGACATCTTTCCCGAAGAACTGCGCCGCGAAATCGCCTTTTCACCAGCCGGGAGCGGCGGCACGGGCACGGCGAACCCCGCCGCCCCTGTCGCCCCCCCTGGTGGCGAGGCCCCCGGCCTTATTGCGCTGCTGCACCGGCTGGAAGGCGATGCGGCCCTGCGCGCCGACCTTGCGACGGCATGGCGGGGGCATATCCTGTCCCACCATACCTACCGGCACCGGGTGCGCACCCTGTGCAAGGCGCTGGGGCTTGAATAACGGCCAGTCGGCGCACATCCCCGCCGCCCTGCCCGCCGCATCGGCCCTCATCGTCAACCGCGCGCCAAGCCCTTTGCCGCCCGACCGCTGACCGGCCCTACCCGCCGCACGTGCTGCGTCACCGCCTGTTCCCGCCAAAATTTTTCCGTCCCGGCCTCTTGCGGTCGGGCGGCAACAGGTATATACAGCCTTCTCCTGACTGGGGACGTAGCTCAACTGGGAGAGCGCAGCGTTCGCAATGCTGAGGTCGTGAGTTCAATCCTCATCGTCTCCACCAGCCAAAAACGGGCTTGCCGAGCACATCGGCAAGCCCTTTTCCGTTTGCGTGATCAGAATTCGACACACGGTTTCTGCGCACTACCCCTAGCGCCCCTGCGACTGCGCCAACTGGGCCAGCAGCAGCGACAGCGGACGGTGCGGGCAGCACAGCCGGTGAGCCGGTGGCTGCAACCCGGCGGAGGGCAAATGCTGACCGGCCACGGCCATTTCCGCCGGTTCCACATATTCGGCCCGGCAGTGGCAGCCAATGGAGAACGGCGGCAGCCACGCCGCAAGGTCCGGATGCGTGCCCGCAAGCACCACGCCATGCAAGGCCACGCATTCGGGGCAGGCATCGGCCCTGTCGCCGCCGTCCACCACCAGGCGCAGGCCGCCGCCCGGCGCATCGCGCAGCCGTTCCAGCACGGCCAGCGCCGCCTCGCGCCACGCGGCGTAATGGTCCATGAACAGGCCGCATTCATCATCGTCCGCGCCTGCCTCTTCCGCCAGGTTCCACACCACCTGCCCGGTCAGCCGGGCCAGCAGCGGGTGACTGTCCACCAGCCTTCCCGTGGCCGGAAGACCACCGGATTCCCGACGCCCGGCGTTCTGCCCGGCGGTGTCCTGTTCCGTCATGGTCGGTGCTCCTGCTATGTCAGATGAAACCTGGCCGCGCTGCGCACGGGCCAACCAGCCCGGTGACCACGCCACACGCCCAGCGGGACGACCAGCCAACGGGCGAAAAGACCATCGGGGACAACCCTACGGCTTCACGTAGGCAAACCCCTTGCGCTGCAAGTCCACCAACTCCACGATGCCCGCGGGCACCACGGTACAGGCGGGGTTCAGCCACGCGGCGTCCAGTCCGAAATGGCGCATGGCGTTGGCGCACACGCGGATGTCCAGCCCCAGCGCACGCAGTTCGCGCAACTGCTCGGCAAAATCCGGATCATCGGCGCCCATCAGCCTGATGCCCGGCCCGTTGACCACCAGCATGCTGCGGAAGGACACCCCTTCCAGCGCCTTGTGGTAGTTGCGCACGTTGCTGATGGCGATGTTCAGTTCCGCCGGTCCGTTGTCGAAATGAAAGACGATGTCGTAGTGCATGGCAGCTCCTCCCCGCAGGGCGGTGACGGCGGTGACGGGGCGTCGGAAAGATTGCCCGCGCTGGCCCGCGAACAGGCTCGACCGGTCGCAATCGGGCGCGGGCACACCCCGATGCATGGATACGCCCGGCGCGCTACGGGGGCAAGTCGGGCACACGGGGCAAACCCCGTCCCCGGTCGGGCTGCAAGTCAACGGGCGGAAGGATTATTCCGAAACAGTCCTAGCGCACCATGTGCCGATATTCCCCGCTCTCCTGCAACTGCCGCAGCCCCGCGTCAAAGGCATCGCGCACGACCGGGTCGCGGAACACGAAAAAACGGTCCTGCGCCGGAAAGATGCGGTGGATGCGCACCGGCTCGCCCACGCCCCGCGCTGCCAGCCGGGCACGATGAAAGGCAAAGATGCGCTCGTCCACCACGATGACCCGGTCGCGCCGGTGAAAGAACGCCTCCACCTGTGCCCGCTGATCCACCTGCTCCTCGTAGCGGGGGTTGGCGGCGGCCATGGCCGCAAAATCCGGCCCCATGAACACTCTCGCGTTGTGGAAGGCCGCCACCGGCAGGCCCCGCAGATCGGCCAGCGTGTTGATGTCCAGTCCGGCTGCCACCAGCGATACCACCACGTTGCGGTATTGCAGGTACATGTCTCCCAGGGCCAGCCCGACAACGTCGGCGTGGCGCCCCACGGGGCCGCAGCCGTCCAGCGAACCCTTGCGCACAAGTTCCAGGGCGCGGGCATGCGGCAGAAACACCGGCAGGACACGATAGCCGGACCGGCTCAGGGCGGCAGCCACCAGGCGGGGCTCCAGCCCGTTCTTGTTGACAATGTCCACATACGGCAAGGAGGATGTGCTGAAGCCGATGCGCAGTTCCGGTCCGTCGGGGGGAGGGGCCGCAGGCTCGACTGCCGGGATTTCCGCCTCGTCGACGGCGTTCTGGCTGGCCGTATCCTGCCTGGGCGCGTCCTGGCTGACGGCGTTCTGGCTGGCCGTATCCTGCCTGGGCGCGTCCTGGCTGACGGCATCCTGGCTGGTGGCATGCTGTCTGGCAGTATCCGGCGCGGACTCCAGGGCCTGCCGGACCGTCGCCTCGGCGGCCCGAGCGGCCCGCGCACCGGGCACGCCGGGAACCAGCACGCAGACCAGCGCCAGC
>NZ_VRYY01000087.1 GCF_015731765.1 Nitratidesulfovibrio oxamicus | reverse complement strand
CGATCACCCTCTCAGGTCGGCTACCCATCGTCGCCTTGGTGGGCCATTACCCCGCCAACAAGCTAATGGGACGCGGACTCATCCATGAGCGGTAGCTTACAAGTAGAGGCCACCTTTCCCCCGAACTATGAAATCGGAGCGTATTCGGTATTAGCGACCGTTTCCAGCCGTTATTCCCAACTCATGGGCAGATCATCCACGCGTTACTCACCCGTGCGCCGCTTTACTCAGGCCGAAGCCCTTTCACGCACGACTTGCATGTGTTAGGCACGCCGCCAGCGTTCAATCTGAGCCAGAATCAAACTCTCCAGTTGAAAAACTGAAGTCGCACGAACACCTCGTAATTGAGGCACCCGTACGATTGATTACTTATCGTAAAGGCTGATTCCTTCCCGACTCGCTATTTACTTGTCAAAGAACCCGGCTTGTTGAAGCCGTCGGAGCCATCGCTCCGCCGTGCCGTCGACCTTGTCGCAGCGCGGACGGCCCTTTTGCCGTATCCCGCATCTGCTGTCAACACCCTTTTCCACTTTTTTTTCGTGGCCGGCGACTTTGCCAGTGTGGCGCATCGTCCGACAGGGCCTGCAAGGTAGAAAGAGCACTCCGCTTGAAAAACCGCATGGCGGCGCGTTGTTCGCGCGCTGCCGCCGGTCGTCGTTGCGGAAGCGGGTATCTATGCGTATCGCCCGCCAAGGTCAACCACTTTTTTCAGAGGCATCTGAACTTTTCTACAACACGCTGAAATCATATGTAAAAAAACCACACCCCTTCCGTGCGTTTCCCGGCAGGAACACCCGCCCGCGCAGCAAGCCGGGCGAGGATGCCACCAAAGCTGGCACGATCGCCGTCTCCATTCCCGCCTGACGCCAACCGTGTTTGCGCCCTTTCTGCATCCCCGGGGCGGCTGCCCCGTGGCCATCGCACAGCGCGCCCCGTGCGGCGTACGCCTTGCGAACGTAACGGGATTCCATCTATATGATCACACGGAAGCGCGTGCCATTCTGGTGCGCATCTTGCTTTGCCCGGCATGGCCACGCAACGCGCACACCGTCGCGTGGCCACTCCCCGGCATCCGCCGCACATCACGGCTGGCGAGACACACGGCTGGCGAGACACACGGCTGGCAATACCCCCCCCCTCGTGCCCGCAACCTTCCGGAGGCCTCATGTCACAGATAGGCAACCTTCCCCCGTCCGGCCCGCAGGTTTCCGCCACTGGCGGCACAGCTATCGGCAAAATCGGCGAACATACCGTGCAGCTTGCGGGGCAGCCGCCGCTACGGCTGGACAAGATCAAAGGGAACTCCCTGCCCTTCCAGGGGTTCACTACCGCCACCCGCATCGAACGGGCCGAGGCCGGCATGCAGGCCTCGGCCTCGTCCGCGTTGCACGCGCTGACCCGCCCCGGCGGCGGCCTGAAACCTGCGGACCTGCTGGGCGGGCTGAAGTCCTTCCAGACCAGCCTTGGCCGGTTCGCGGGGTTGAACCGCCTTGTTCCCGCCCAGACGGAGCCTGTGGGCCTTGCCCAGATGACCCGCGCCGTGCAGGGGCTTTCCAATACAGACCTCACCGCCGTGTACCAGACGTTCCAGTCACCCCAGATGGCCCTGCTGAAGGAATCCCTGCAGGCCGAGGTGCGGACCAACCCCGCCAACGCCGACGCACGCGCCGCGCTTTCCAACCTGTTCGACATGGAAGCCGTGGTGCTGAAGGACGTGAGCGAACGCATCCTTTCCGTGATGGACCTTGCGGACACGCCCGATGCCGACGCCACCCTGCGCCAGGGTCACCGCTTCGGCGAACGGGTGCACGAAATGCCCGATGCGCATGCCCGCGACATTTCGCCCCGCAACATGCAAACCCTGGTGGAAACCACCGCCCAGTCCGCCACGCAGGCCGAGCACGCCCACGCCGCCACCACCGCCATGCTGGCCGACAGGCGCATCACCGCCCCCGACGGCGCGCCGCTGGACCCGCGCGCACTGGGCGATATTCTGCGGGGCAGCGAACTGACCATGAACATCGACCCCACGCATTTCTTCGGCGCGGAGGGCCAGGTGCAGGGCGACACGGCGTGGAGCAACGCCTTCCACCTGGCGGACCGGGGCATCATGCCGCGCGGGGCGCACTACCTTGCCTTCCGCGACGAGATAGAAAAGAGCGTGTTTCCCGAACTGTCGGGCCAACCCGCGCGGGCCAACGAACGCCCCCTGTACGCGGCCCTGAACGTGGCGGGCGTGCGCAACGGCACTGCCGCCAACTACGGTTCGTGCGTGTTCGTGCTGCGACCGGAAACGGCCCAGCGCGCCACCTACACGGTGGACGACACCTTCGTCACCGTGCCCATGCAGTTTGGCGCCCAGCGCACCGCCGCCCTTAACGCCCAACTGGACGCCCTGCGCGAAGGCGCCCTGCCCGGCCTGCCCGCGGATGCCGCCGCCGTGCTCGGCAACCCCGAATCGCAATTGCGGCGCGACCTTTCCGCCGCGCTGGCCCGCGTGCCCGAGGGTGCGCAAATGACCCTGAAGCAGTTCGAGGCGCTGGTGGAGCAGGCCGGTGTGCGTGGCGAAATGGACGCCATCGGCAACGACTGGGTACGCCCCATGCTGGTGCGCGCCTTTGCCGATGCCGATGCCCAGCGCGCCCGCACCGCCACCTTCGACACGCTGGAAAACCTGCTGCCGCACCTTGGCGACGTGGACGGCACCAGCCTGATGCATGCCGCCGCCACGGGCCGGAACACCCTTGCCCTGCAAGGCCGCTACATAGAGGCCCAGTTGCAGGGCACGTTCATTCCCGGCCGGGACGTTGCGGAAATCCGCATGGATGTCGGCGACCTGCTGGACTGGCGGGCACACACCGTCGATGCGGCCAAGGTGGCGAACCTTGTGGAATTCGCCAGTGCCCACGACATCAAGCTGACCTTCATGGACTTCACCGATGTGGGCGGATCGCACGGCTGGCAGGAACAGGCCGTGGCGCAACTGCGCGGCATGGGGGTGCCCTTCCTGTCGCAGGCGGATATCGACGCCTCGCACGACAAGAGCGTCGAGCGTCAGCGGCTGGCGCAAAGCACCGCCTTCGGCACCTCGCACCAGTCGGTGAGTGAGCTGCGCACTGCCGCCGCCGCGCTGCTGGACGGCAACGCCGAGGAATTCAACGCCCGCCTGCTCAGCCTGCTGCCCCCCGGCTCCGACCTTGCCGAAGTTCCCCTTGCCGGGGCCGCGCTGGACCGGGTGAAGTCCCGCTTCCGCGAAAACGTGGAACGGGCGATCTCCACCGCTGATGCCGAGGGGCGCGGCGTGAACATGGAGGCGGTGCTTTCCGACGCCATCCGCGCCGCCGCCCAACGGCCCATCACGCAAAAGGCCGCCCTGCTGCGCGAGATGGAGACCCTGCACTTCGACAACGAGGCGCAGCGCGCCGCCTTTCGCAGTTGGGTCGTCAGCGCCCGCGCCCTGGCAAACCCACTGGAAATGCGCATGATCCATGCCAACGCCATGGCCCAGGTGGCCCGCATGGAACGGCTTGGCCCCAACCCGCCGCTGGATGCCCTGGTGCGCGAATTCGCCACCGGCGTGGGCAACCTTGGCGTCAGCATCGATGCCTTCCGCGCGGAAACCAACCCCGAGGAATTCGGGCCGGACGACGTGTTCACCGAGTTCAACCGCACCGCCTTCATGGCCGCCACGCTGCTGCACGCCAGCAACCCGGCGCTGGCGGGCAACATGCTGGACGCGCTGGAATCGCCCGCCGCCCGCAACCTGCGCGGGGTGTGCTTCAAGCTGCACGATCCGGCCAACGATCCGTTGTTCCCTGCGGAAGGGCTGTCCACCGCGCGCTTTCTGGGCGACTTCATGAACTACACGGCCACCGGCCTTGCCCAGCAACTGGACCGCCCCAAACCGCAGCAGCCGGGCTTTGCCGCCCCGCTCGACTACATGCCGCCCACCGTGCGGGGCGCGCTGGGCTCGGCCGTACCCGGCCTTGGCGCCGCATTGGACACCCACTTTCCGGCCAAGGCGCCGCGCACCATCGCGCCCTTTCCCGCGCCGACCACCCCCGGCGGCCTGGCCACGGCCACCCAGGCGCAGCGGCGCACCTTCTTCACCGGCATGCTGGAACGCTACCGCCACCACGAGGAAACGTTTGACGGCGACGTCGGCGTGCACGGCATGGGGCACGCCTGCCGGGGGTTCATCTTTGCCAACGTCATGGTCAACATAATGCGCGAGCGGGGCGTGCCCGTGGACAAGAACGCCGTGCTCTGCGGCATCGCCGCGCACGACAGCGGGCGCGAATCCAACGGCAGCGACGTGTACGAAACGCAAAGCGCCGACATCGGCCTGCAGGCCCTGCGGACCGCCTTTGGCGTGGAATCGTTCGGCGAGGCCTTCGAAACCCAGTACCGCCTCCAGATCGACGACCCGGACCACCGCGACCAGCACAGGCCGCTGACGGCAGAGGCCCTGCTGATGCAGGGCGCGGATTCGCTGGACATCAGCCGCACGCAGGACTTCGATCCGGCGCGCTTCCCCTTCCTGCGCGAACCGGTCACCCTGCCCGATGGCCGCATCCTGCCGCAGGACGATCGCCTGCGCGAACAGCTGGCGCACGAGGCCGCGCTGCTGCAACGGCTGACCGACCCCGCCGTGTATGCCCGGCCCCTGATGCACGACCTGATGTTGCAGATGGGTGAAGCGCCCGACCCCTCAATACCGGCGGGCCAACTGGGTGAAGTCAAGGCCGCGGTGCGGCAGGAACTGGCGGAGTTGCGCACCCTGGACAACGACGCCTACCTTGCCCGCGTGGAAGACGCCCTGCGCACCCACGCGCACGAAATGCCGCTGCTTTCCCGGTACTACTTCCAGGCAGACTAGGCGCATCAACCGCCGCAAAGGACGCACCATGACCATCCAGGAACTGCTGCACGAACTGGGAGCCCGCATGGGCACGGGCCCGCTCGCCCTTGATGGGCAGACCCCCTGCACCCTGTGCTTTGACGGCAAGTACGTCGTCACCCTGTACCACGACCCGGACGACCGGGCCCTGCTGGCCGCCGCCCCCGTGGGGGCCGCGGGAGCCGGGTTCGGCCACCTGCGCGAGGACGACCTGCGGGCGCTGCTGACCGATGCCTGCCTGGGCGCCCGCACGGGCGGGGCCGCCTTCGGCCTTTCTCCCGAAACGGGCGAACTGCTGCTGTGGAAGCGCTGGAACGACGAGTTTCCCGACTACCCTGCGCTGGAGACGGCGCTGAACGGGTTCCTTGCCCAGCTGGACCACTGGCAGACCCACCGCCCCGAAAGGACGGACGGCGTGCAGCGCCCCGCAACCGGCACGGCCCCCACCGCAACGCCGGAAGAAACGCCCGTCAACGTGCCGTATACCGGCAACATGCTGCGCATCTGAAGCGCGCCCACAGGCCCCGACACACACCTGACACGCACCGGGCGTAGCGCCCCCCCCCACGGCGCGACAAAACGGACCGACAAAACAGTACGGCAAAACGTACGGCAACACAGCCCGGCAACACGAAAACGCCGGGCGGAACGGGATGCCTCCCGCGCCGCCCGGCGTTGCGTTGTGTCATGCGGGCATGCCGTCTCCGGCATCCGCCCCCCCCCGGCGCCTACAGCTTGGGCGGGACAACCAGCCCGGCGCTGACCATTTCCTCCACCTGGGCCACGTCCTTGTCGCCCCGGCCGGACAGGTTCACCAGGATGATGGCGTCCCTGCCCAGGGCGGGGGCCAGCTTCATGGCGTGGGCCAGCGCGTGCGACGATTCCAGCGCGGGGATGATGCCTTCCGTGCGGGACAGGATGAAGAAGGCGTCCAGGGCCTCGGCATCGGTCACGCTGGCGTACTCGGCGCGGCCAATGTCCTTGAGGTGACTGTGTTCAGGCCCCACGCCGGGATAGTCCAGCCCGGCGGAAATGGAATAGACGGCGGCGGGTTCGCCCGCCTCGTCCTTCAGCATGTACGAATGGAACCCGTGCATGACCCCCGGCGTGCCTATGCACAGGGTGGCCGCGTGGTCGCCATAGGTCAGGCCGCGCCCGGCGGGCTCCACGCCGATGAGCCGCACGTCTTCATCCGCAATGAAATCCGCGAACAGGCCGATGGCGTTGGAGCCGCCGCCCACGCAGGCCACGGCGCAGTCGGGCAGGCGGCCTTCGGCCTCCAGCATCTGGGCGCGCGCCTCGCGCCCGATCACCGACTGGAAGTGCCGCACGATGCGCGGGTACGGGTGCGGCCCCACGGCGGAGCCCAGCAGGTAGAAGGTGTTTTCCGCGTCGCCCAGCCAGGCGGCCAGGGCCTCGTCCACGGCTTCCTTCAGGGTGCGCTGGCCGCTCATGGCGGGCACCACTTCCGCGCCCATCATGCGCATGCGGAACACGTTCAGCTTCTGGCGCTCCATGTCTTCCGCGCCCATGTGGATGGTGCACTGCATGCCCATGAGCGCGGCGGTGGCGGCAGTGGCCACGCCGTGCTGGCCCGCGCCCGTCTCCGCAATGACCTTCTTCTTGCCCATGCGTTTGGCCAGCAATATCTGGCCGATGGTGTTGTTCACCTTGTGCGCGCCAAGGTGGTTCAGGTCTTCGCGCTTGAGGTAGATCTTTGCCCCGCCAAGGCGCGCGGTAAGGTTGGCGCACAGAAACAGCGGCGTCTGGCGACCGGAATAGCGGGTCAGGTAGTATTCCAGCTCGGCCAGGAAGTCCGGGTCGGCGTGGTAGCGTTCGAAGGTGGCGGCCAGTTCGTCGAGCACGGGCTTGATGTGCTCCGGCACGTACTGCCCGCCGTAGGGGCCGAACAGGCCGTCGGCAGCAGGCGGCGGGGGGGGCGTGGCCAGGCTGGCAGCGCGTGCGGCGGCGGT
>NZ_VRYY01000086.1 GCF_015731765.1 Nitratidesulfovibrio oxamicus | reverse complement strand
CCTGCGACGGCCACCCGCTGCGGGCAGCGCAACGGACGCCCGGACACGGGCGAAACGCCGCGCCGGGCATGCCGCGCGAACGTTTCGTCATGACGGCAAGGCCCGGCGATGCCCCCGGTAAAACGGCTTCCCCACCCTAATGAGCGGCAGAGAGATGTCAACCCTTCACATACTTTGGGACGAATCCCACGTCTGGGGGCTGCTGGCCTGGCGTGCGGTGGAGAGCATGGGCCTGCCGTACCGGCTGGTGCGGGCGCAAGAGATAGCCGACGGCCTGCTTTCCCGCAATCCCCCCTCCCTGCTGCTGGTGCCCGGCGGCACCGCGCGCCTCAAGGCCGACGCCCTGGGCGAGGCAGGCATGCAGGCCGTACGTGGCTACGTGGCCGGGGGCGGCAGCTACCTTGGCTTTTGCGGCGGCGCGGGCCTTGGCCTTACCGGCGAACACGGCCTCGGGCTGTGCCCGTGGTCGCGCGCGTCGTTCACCGACCGCATGCAGCATTTCGTGTCCGGCCACGTGCACGCCACGGTCAGCGCAGGGCATTCCCTGACCCCCGCCGCCCTGCCGCCGGAACCGGCCCTGCCGGTGTGGTGGCCGGGCCGGTTCGCACCGGAAGACGGCCATGACGTGGAAATACTGGCCCGCTACACCGAGCCGGGCAGTGACTTCTGGGTGGCCGACCTGCCTCTGGACACCCTGCCCCCCGGCACCTTTACCGAGTGGGAAGACCTGTACGGCATCCGCCTGCGGCCCACCTTTCTGACCGGGCAGCCGTGCATCCTGCACGGCAGGTACGGCGCGGGCAGTTACACCCTCAGCTACACCCACCTGGAAACGCCGGAATCGCCCCAGGCCAACCTGTGGCTGGCGCATCTGGTGGAACGCCTGACCGGCGGCCCATCTGCTTCCGGCTGCCCGGCGACACCCGGCGACACCGGCAACGCCACCTCCGGTGGCCTGCGCGCCGCAAACCCGCTGGTGCCCGCGTGGGAACTGGACGCCCTGCCCGCCCGCTGGCACGACGACGGCCTGCTCCGCGCCCGCGCGCTGTTCGACGACATCGTGACCATCGGCATCAACCACTGCCTGTTCTTCCGCCGCAATTCGTGGCTCATCGGCTGGCGCGCGGGCATACCCGGCGCCAACCTGAACAACCTGCACGCGGCGGTGTGCACCGCCGTGTCCACCCCGCCCACGCCCGCCGCAGAGGACTACTGGAACGAACGCAAGGCGGACTTCCTGAACCGGCTGGCCCTGTTCCACAAGGGGGTCACCGGCTACCTGCTGGCCGAACGGCTGGCCATGACCCTGTCCAAGACCTTTCCGGAAACCGTCTCGCGCCAGAGCCTGAAGGAACAACGCGCCGCCCTGTTCGGCCCGCCCATGGCCAGCGGCGGCCTGTACGCGGAACTGCTGGACGTGCTGGACCGGCTGGTGTTCCTGCAACTGCACGGATAGCCGGGTAGCCGACGCCCCACCCGGCTGGACAGCGCCCCCAGTCGGGCGTAGGTTGCATGGGCGGGCATCCCCCAATCGCCAGCCCGCGCACGCATTTTCGCGCCACCGCCGGTTCGCGCCTCATGCGCCACCACTACTCCGGGGGCGCTTTCGCAAGGCCTACGCCATGAACGAATTCATCGCCCAACTCCACGACCTGCTGCCCGACCTCGCCCGCCTTGCGGCGTCCGCCATCTTTGGTGCGCTGGTGGGCTACGAGCGAGAACGCAAGGGTCAGGCCGCAGGCTTTCGCACCAACATGCTGGTGGCCGTGGCCGCCTGCCTGCTGGGCCAGCTTTCGCTGTACATCGCCACCATCGCCCATGCCGACGCCGCCCGCGTGGCCTCGTACGCCGTTTCGGGCATCGGGTTCATCGGCGGCGGGGCAATTCTCAAGGGCAAGAGCCGGGTGCGCGGGCTGACCACCGCCACCGTGCTGTGGGTGGTGACCGGGGTGGGCCTGTCCGTGGGCGTCGGCATGTACGTGCCCGCCCTGTGCACGGCGCTGGTGGTGACGGCCATCGTCTACCTGTCACCGCAGATGCACCGGGTGTCGGCCCATGCGCAACGCTACTACACGCTCACCGTATCCTCGCCGGGCGGGTCCGCCCCCTTCGACGCAGTGGTGGCCGCCCTGCAAGGCTTCGGGTGCGAAGACGTGCAGGTTTCGGTCTACGAGTGCGACGCCGCCACGGACCGCTGCCGGCTGGTGGTGCGCATCGCCACCGACGAAGACCTGGACTGGCACGCCCTGGTGCAGATGGTGCGGACCATCCCCGACGTGTCGTCGGTGTACCTTGGCGAATCGGGCGTACCCTAACCCTTGGGGCGGGGATGCGCCAGTCGCATGGGGGTTTTCCCCCATTTTCTTGCATGTGCGCCCAACCGACTACCATTGCAGTTCATTTTTCCATACTGACGGCATGATACCCGTGTCTCGCGTGGCCACTCCGCCAGATACAGTGTGCACCCACCCCTGCGATGCCGCGCCCGCCGCGCCACAAGTCGCCATGACCCCGCACGCCCCGGCCAAGGGTGGGCATTCCACCACCTTGCCCAAGGCCGGAAATCGCGTATAGCCTTAGACCATGGACCTCCCCGCATCCGGAAAAGCCACCGCGCCCCGCCCCGCCGCCGGCGCCGCTTGGCTTTTCACCGCCCTTGCCGCGTACTGCGCTGCCACCTGGCTGGACGCCAACGTCTTTGCCCTGGACGTGCACAACCTGACCCCGCTGCGTCTTGGCGCCGGTATTGCCATGGTGGTGTGCCTGCGCACCGGCTGGCAGTCCATGCCGCTCATCGCGGTTCTTTCCCTGGCTGTGGCCCTGCTTGCCGGGGCGGCGCGCCACGCATCTCCGTCCCTGTCCTGCGTCCTGTCCACCGCCGTGTCCGACGCCCTTGCCGGAGGCATGGCCGCCCTGCTGCTGCAACGCGTGTTCTTGGCACCGCCCGCCAGCGTGCCCGACCTGTTCCGCGCCGTGGGCAGGGTCTGCCTGCCCGCCGCCGTGTCCGGGGCCGGGGTCATCGCCCTGCAACAGGCCGCGGGGGGATACGTGCCATGGAGCCAGGCCGGCCACCTGTTCGCCACGCTGGTCATGGCGGTATGCCTGGGCCTGCTGTTGGTCTATCCGTTGTACCGGGCCTGCGCCACGTACCGCGAACTTACCGGCAGGGAGTGCCGCTGGGTGGGGGGCGTGCTGGGGGGCAACCTGGTGTTTCTGCTGCTGGCCTTCAACGGATATGGCGGGTGCATCTATTTCATCCTGCCTCTGCTGGTGCTGCTGGCCTACCATGCCCGCCTGCACGGGCTGATGCTGGCCCTCGTGCCCTCCGTGATGGCCGTGGCCTACGGCGCCACCACGGACTTCGGCCCGTTCCAGATGCCTACCACGGGCGAGGCGGCCTTTCTGCTGGCCACCTTCCTGTGCAGCACCACCATGGTGACCCTGGGAGTGGCCCTGCACAACCGCGAGTTGCTGAATGCCGACAGCAGCCGCGAAATGTGGGAACAGAAAGCCCAGCGCGACCCGCTGACCGGACTGTTCAACAGATGCCGCCTGGACTGCGCCCTGGAGGCGGAACTGCGCCGCGCCCAGCGTTCGGAAGACGTGCTGTCGCTACTCATGGTCGATGTGGACAACTTCAAGGCCTACAACGACATCCACGGGCATCTGGCGGGCGACGCCTGCCTGCGGGCCGTGGCGCATACCCTGCGCACGGTGGCCCACCGCGCGCCCGACCTGGTGGCCCGCTACGGCGGCGAGGAATTCGCCTGCGTGCTGCCCGGCACGGCGGAAGCGGGTGCGGCCCAACTGGCCGAACGCATCTGCCGCGCCGTGGCCGAGTTGTGCATCACCCACCCCGGCAACACCCCGGCGGGGCACGTTACCGTCAGCGTGGGCGTGGCCACGGTGCGCGGGGGGCACAACGCCACCCCGGACCAGATCATCGACATGGCCGACCGGGCCCTGTACCGGGCCAAGGCCAGCGGGCGCAACAGGGTGGACACGGCGTCGGAAGCCCTGCCCTTGTTGTCCTGCCAGCACGGCGGGCTGCGCGTACCCGGCGAATTGCTGCGCCTGGCCTGGAGCAGTTCGTACGAATGCGGCGAGGCGCACATCGACGCCCAGCACCGCCAATTGTTCGAGATGGTCAACCGGCTGCTGGCCGCCTTTCTGGGCAACGCCCCCCGCCCTGCCTGTCTGGCCATCATCCACGAACTGCTCACCGCCCTTGCCGAACATTTTCGTGATGAAGAGGCCGTGCTGCGCAGCCGGGGCTATCCCGACGCCGAACACCACGCCGAACTGCACGCCACCCTGCTGGATGCCGCGGGCGACCTGGCTGCGCGCTACGAGCACGCCAACCTTCCCCTTGACGAGGCGCTGGGGGTCATTGCCCACGAGGTGGTGGCGCGCCACATGCTGGACGACGACACCAAGTTCCACCCCTACATGCAGGCCACTACCGAACAGGCTGCCGCTGATTCGCAGGCCACCTGATCCACAAGCGATACCGGCGTTGCGGTTCCCCGCCGCCCAACTCCCGCCCGCGTTGCGCACCCGCTGCCCCCGCCATCACCAGCCTGCGCCCGACCGCGGCCTCCCGCAAACGTTTGCGACCTCCCTCACCTGTCCGCAACCATCCGCAACCATTCGCAACCGGCAGGCTACCCGGCGTCATCTCCGCCCGACAACGAAAAACGGCGGCCAAGGCCGCCGTTTCGCATGGCGCCGCGCCGCATTCCTCCACGGAACCGGCGACGCGGCACGTGCCGTGTGTCGTCATGCATAGGGAATCTCGCGTTCTCCGAAGGATTCGTAGTCGGATACCGGCGCAAACTGCGGCAACGGAGGAATGGGGTCGTCCAGTTGGCGGATGCGCCTGCGCGCCCGGCCCAGCAGACCGTCGGCAATCATGGAGGGGCCGTTGCACGCGTTGACCACGTAGTCGCGCACGTCGGCGATGCTCTGGAACACCACGGCCCCGCGCAGTACGCGATGCCTCGGGAAGTTCAGGTAAAACACGGAGGAAAGCACGAAGCCCCCCGCTTCGGACCGGTACAAGGCCAGTTCCCACCAGTTGGGGGCTATGCCCATCCACTCGCGGTCATCCACCGTGGCCAGATGCTCGCCGCTGAAGACGAGGTCTTCGCGCCCGTTACGGTGCAGCCTGATTTCCTGCATGGAGCCACTCCTGCGGTTTGAGGGTGAAGGGGGTGACCGCAAGCCTGCCGCGCCCCGGCATGATGCCGGGCCCGGACGGGAGGAGATAATCCTGCCTTTAGCGTACACCAGAATGGGCGCCGGTGTGAAATGATTTTCCGAAAGACCACCACGTATTATCATCGGTATCACGCGCATAACCCGATGCCTTGGCAATCCACCCAGTTACGAATACCATGTTCGTCGTTTCCCCCTTCCACCGCGCCGCTACAGGAAAGCACATGCCCAGCCGCCGACCGCACCATGTCCTGCTGCCTGCCCTGACATGGGCGTTGCGCGGTCTGGCGTTGCTGACGCTGGGATACCTGCTGGCCGTGGCCGTGCTGGGCACCATGCCGCGCCCTGCTGACGGATTACTGCCGCCCGCATGCTGCCTGCCCTGGGGGGGCGCGGCGCGCAACGCCGCGGAGCAGCGGAACGGCGTGCCCGCCCCCACCGCACCCAATGCACCCACCGCACCCAATGCATCGGGGGTGTCCGCTGCACCGGATGCTCCGAACGGCGAAAACGCGGAAACGACGGGCGACGCAATGCAGAAAGCCCCGCCTGTGACCATCCATGTGATCAGCAACGGGGTGCATGCGGACATCGTGCTGCCCGCGCGGGTGGAAGGGGAACAGGGGCTGGCGGATGTGCTGGGGCTGGATGGCGGGACGGGCAACGCGCATCTGGCCGTGGGCTGGGGCGCGAGGGAATTCTACCTGTCCACGCCCACCTGGGACCGGATGCGCCCCGGCGCGGCCCTGCGGGCGCTGGCCCTGGCGCCCGCTGCCCTGCACGTGGAAATGATGCCCGGCCCGCCGCTGCCAGATGCGGATACCCGCACCCTGCACCTGACGCGCCAGGAGCACCGGAACCTTGTTGCCTTCGTGGCGGCCAGCCTGCGCCGCGACGCCGGGGGACGGCCCGTGCGCATCCCGGTCACCCCGGAAAACGGCGGTACGGGCTACGGGCCGGGCAGCCTGTTTCTTGAAGCCACCGGGCGCTTCAGCCCCTTTCGCACCTGCAACACCTGGACAGCCGACGCACTGGCAGCAGCCGGAGCGCGCGCCCCGGTGTGGACGCCCCTGCCCCACTTCGTACTGTACCACCTGCCCGCCACGGATCGCTGACGGACTGCGCCAGTTCTCCCGGGGCCTTTCCAGAACCATGAGCAGCCTTGCTCTCTGGCGGGAAGGCACAGTTTTTCATGAAGGGAATAAGCCGCAGCCGTCGGCAAGTGCGCAGCGCCAACCGTACGGACGGGGCAGGACTCGCAAGCCCGCCCTTCGGCTCGGAAGGCAGAGGACAAAAGGACCATAGCCTGACAGGCCCAAAAACGGCGACAGGCCGAAGGGACCGCCCCTCCGGCCTGCGACCACATGACTCGCCCAGGAGACAGGGCGTTGCCAACTTCGCGTTGCGGTCGTGCCGCGCGGCGGCAGCTGGGCCGCCGCGCGCACGTTCCGCCACGCAAGGTTCCGGCACGCATTTGTGACGACCCCATGCGGCGGAACGAATGCGCACGCTTCCTACACGGGTGTACGGGCACCAGAGTGTCGGAAAGCATGGCGGATTCGCCTGCCGGGAAAGCCGGTGTGGAAGCTGAGGACGGCAGCCCGCGCGGGGCGGGTCTGCCGGAGGCACGGTGGGTTCCGGCGGCCCCCCGGCCCCGGGGCGATCACAAGGGATCGGCCAGTCAGCCGGGTCGCGGGCGGGAACC
>NZ_VRYY01000085.1 GCF_015731765.1 Nitratidesulfovibrio oxamicus | reverse complement strand
CGCTGTCCCCATCGCGCCCCCGCGCCGTCATCCCGCCCGCACCGCCCGCCGCCCGCCAGCCCCCGGCCCGTCTGGACGCAAGAGCGACCGCTCCACTCCGACCCTGCGCGGGGTTGATTTCTGGCATTCCAGCGCCTACAACCATTCCGAATATCGAAAAATCATGCCTCACGACGGTACGGAAAGCGGACCGCCCGCCCCCGCCGCCGCGCGACACAGCAGGAGCCTTTTCACCACACCGCACGACTTGCACCCACACCGCACCCGCCGGGACCACACCCGCGCGACGCCCAGGAGGAACCGCATGGAACAGCATCTTGATGCCCGCATCGTCGAGCGCGGCAAGGAATTTTTCAAGAGCATCAGCGGCGAGGCCCCGTCCATCTTCAACAAGGGCTTCTGGACCGGCAAGGTCATGGACTGGGCCATGCAGAACGAGGGCTTCAAGGTCCAGCTGTTCCGCTTCGTGGACGTCCTGCCCTACCTGAACACCTCCGAGGCGCTCACCCGCCACATCCGCGAATACTTTTCCGCCGACGGGGCGGACGTGCCCCCCGTGCTCAAGTGGGGCGCGGGTGCCGCCGGTTTCGGCGGGGCCTTCACCGGCATGCTCATGGGCAAGTTCATCCGGTCCAACATCGAAGGCATGGCCCGCACCTTCATCATCGGCGAAAACACCAAGGAAGCCATCAAGGGGCTGGCCAAGCTGCGCAAGGAAGGCTTTGCCTTCACCGTGGACCTGCTGGGCGAAGCCACGGTGAGCGAGGAAGAAGCCGACGCCTACGCCAACGGCTACCTTGAGGTGCTGGACGCCATTGCCAAGGAACACGCCAAGTGGGCGCCGCTGGCCGATTCGACCGATTCCACGGGCAGCACCGCGGGAGGCTCTGGCGGTCCCGATGCTTCACAAGACTGGGGCCACACCCCCAAGGTGAACGTGTCCATCAAGCCTTCGGCCCTCTACTCGCAGGCCAAGCCCGGCGACGTGGAAGGGTCCGTGCAGGGCATGATGTCGCGCCTGGTGCCCATCTACCGCAAGATCGTGGCAATGGGCGGCTTTCTGTGCATCGACATGGAGCAGCTGAAGTACCGCGAAATGACGCTGGAACTGTTCAAGCGGCTGCGCACCATGCCGGAATTCCGCGACTACCCGCACCTGTCCATCGTGCTGCAGGCCTACCTGCGCTGCACGGAACACGACCTGGACGAGCTTCTGGCCTGGGGCCGCGCCGAAAGGCTGCCCTTCGGCATCCGCCTGGTGAAGGGCGCCTACTGGGACTACGAAACGGTGATGGCCAAGCAGAACGGCTGGGAAATTCCCGTGTGGACCCGCAAGCCGGAATCGGACATCTGCTACGAAAAGCTGGCCCGCCGCATTCTCGAGAACAACGACCTCGTCTACTTCGCCTGCGCCTCGCACAACGTGCGCACCATTTCCACGGTGATGGAAACGGCCCGCGCGCTGAACGTGCCCGCCCACCGCTACGAATTCCAGGTGCTGTACGGCATGGCCGAGCCGGTGCGAAAGGGCCTGAAGAACGTGGCCGGGCGCGTGCGCCTGTACTGCCCGTACGGCGAACTGATTCCCGGCATGGCCTACCTTGTGCGCCGCCTGCTGGAAAACACCGCCAACGAATCCTTCCTGCGCCAGAGCTTCGTGGACGGCGCGGAACTGGAACGGCTGCTGGAAAACCCGCAGGCCACGCTGGAGCGCGAACTGGCCGCCGCCCCGCCGCCGCGTGCTGCCGCTGCTGCCCAGCCCGGCCCCGACGGCCTGCCCCCGTTCGTCAACGAAAGCATGCTGGACCTGACCATACCCGCCAACCGCGCTGGCTTCGTGAACGCCATCGCGGAGGTGCGCGGCAAGGCGGGCGGGGTGATTCCGCTGTTCATCGGCGGCAAGGACGTGACCACCGACGACACCATCGCCTCCACCAACCCGGCGAACCCGGCGGAAGTCATCGCCAGGGTCTGCCAGGGCGGCAAGCCGGAAGTAGACGCCGCCATCGAGGCCGCCGAAAAGGCCTTCCCGACCTGGCGGGACACATCTCCGGCGGACCGGGCCATGTTCCTGCACCGCGCGGCGGACATCGCCCGCCGCCGCATGTTCGAACTGTCCGCCTGGCAGGTGCTGGAAGTGGGCAAGCAGTGGGACCAGGCCTTCCATGACGTGGGCGAAGGCATCGACTTCCTGGACTACTACGCCCACGAAATGCTGCGCCTTGGCGCGCCGCGCCGCATGGGCCGCGCCCCCGGCGAACTGAACCACCTGTTCTACCAGCCCAAGGGCATCGCCGCGGTCATCGCGCCGTGGAACTTCCCCTTCGCCATCGCCATCGGCATGGCCGCCGCCGCCATCGTCACCGGCAACCCGGTGATCTTCAAGCCATCGTCCATTGCCTCCCGCATCGGGTACAACCTTACGAAAATCTTCCGCGAGGCGGGCCTGCCCGAGGGCGTGTTCAACTACGTGCCGGGCCGCAGCTCGGTCATGGGCGACTACCTTGTGGAACACCCGCAGGTGAGCATGATCTGCTTCACCGGCTCCATGGAGGTGGGCCTGCGCATTCAGGAAAAGGCCGCCAGGGTGCAGCCCGGCCAGATGCAATGCAAGCGGGTTATCGCGGAAATGGGCGGCAAGAACGCCATCATCATCGACGACGACGCCGACCTCGACGAGGCCGTGCTGCAGGTGCTGAACTCCGCCTTCGGCTTTCAGGGGCAGAAGTGCTCGGCCTGCTCGCGGGTCATCGTGCTGGACCCCATTTACGACCGCTTCGTGGAGCGCCTCGTCAAGGCGGCGCAGGCCATCAAGATCGGCCCGTCGGAAGACCCGGCCAACTACATGGGCCCGGTGGCCGATGCTTCCCTGCAAAAGAACATCCTGGAATACGTGAAGGTGGCCGAGCAGGAAGGCAAGGTGCTGGTGAAGCGCACCGACATCCCCGCAGAGGGCTGCTACGTGCCGCTGACCATCGTGGAAGGCATCAAGCCGCATCATCGCATTGCGCAGGAAGAAATCTTCGGCCCGGTGCTGGCCGTGATGCGCGCGGGCAACTTTGACGAGGCGCTGACCATCGCCAACGGCACCCGCTTTGCCCTGACCGGCGGCGTGTTCTCGCGCAGCCCCGAAAACCTGGCCAAGGCCCGCCGCGACTTCCGGGTGGGCAACCTGTACCTGAACCGCGGCTCCACCGGGGCCATGGTGGAACGCCAGCCCTTCGGCGGGTTCAAGATGTCCGGCGTCGGCTCCAAGACCGGCGGCCCCGACTACCTGCTGCAGTTCATGGACCCGCGCTGCGTGACCGAAAACACCATGCGCCGGGGCTTTGCCCCCATCGAGGAAGACGACGACTGGATCGGGTAGGCTGACGCTGGCGGTTGCGCCGACGAACCGGAGCGAACCGGGGGGAACCAAAAGACAAGGGCCGCGCACTGCATGGTGCGCGGCCCGTTTTGTCTGCATGGGATCGGAAGAGGCACCGGGGGCGGGGCGTGTCACAATTTCGCGTCGGTATATACATTGTATTGACAATCGCGCCGCCCGGCTTTAGCCTTTCCGCACAGGAGGCCGCCATGGCAAGCACCGACATCATCAACCTGCGCGTTCCCCCGGAGCAGAAGGCCATCATTGATCTGGCCGCTGCGCTGGCGGGCAAGAACCGCACGGCCTTCATCCTTGAGCATGCCGTTCGCTCCGCCGAGGAACTGCTGCTGGAAAAGTCTCACTTCCAGCTTTCCACGGCGCAATGGGACGCCTTTCAGGCCGCGCTGGATGCACCAGTCCGCGACAACCCGGCCCTGGAGCACCTGCTTGCCACGCCCGCTCCGTGGGATGACGGCGAATGAGCGGACGCATTGCGGCCCCGGAACCGCTTGGTCCGCGACATGACCTAGTCCTGTTTTGCAGCGGCGAACCCGCGCTGGACGACTGGCTGCGCACGCGCGCGGCCAGAAACGAGGGCAAGGCCACCCGCACCTACGTGGCCTGCCTGCATGAAAAAGGCGGGCAGGTAGAACAGGGCACGCGGGTAGTCGGCTTCTATTCGCTGGCAGTGGGCAGCGTGGCCCACGAAATCGCCCCGGGCAGCATCCGGCGCAACATGCCCGACCCGGTGCCGGTAATGATTCTGGCCCGTCTTGCCGTAGACCAAGGCATGCAAGGGCGGGGAATTGGCAGGGCGCTGGTGCGCGACGCCCTGCTGCGCACCGCCCAGGCGGCAGGCATAGCGGGCATCCGGGCCATTCTGGTGCATGCGTTGCACGAACGCGCGGCGACCTTTTATGCAGGCTGCGGGTTCCACCCCTCTTCCGTAAGCCCGCTGACGCTGCTGCTGCGGATGGAAGAGGTGCAGCAATACCTGCACCCGCAGCGCACAGGATAAGGCTGGGTTCCACCCGCCACGCTGCTGCCATCAAACACAAGCGCCCGGCAATGGCTTGCCGGGCGCTTTCGTTTCCTTCAAGAGTGGGGGCGCTACACCTTCAGCGTGCCCCTGAAATCATCCCACTGCTCGATGCCCATGCGCTCGCACAGGGCGGCCAGTTCATCCACCAGCCGGAACACGAAGTCGGGGCGGATGAAGTTGGCGGTGCCCACCTGCACGGCGTGCGCGCCCACCAGCAGGAATTCCAGCACGTCCTCTGCGCTGGTGATGCCGCCGATGCCGATGACCGGAATGGACACGGCTTTGGCCACCTGCCACACGCAGCGCAGGGCCACGGGCTTGATGGCCGGGCCGGACAGGCCGCCCACCACGTTGGCCAGCAGGGGCTTGCGGGTGTTTATGTCCACGCCCATGCCGGTCAGGGTGTTGATGCAGGACAGCACGTCGGCCCCGGCGTCTTCCACGGCGCGGGCCATGTGGGCGATGTCGGTGACGTTGGGCGACAGCTTGACGATGACCGGCTTGCTGCCCGCGCGCATCTTCACCGCTTCGGTCACCTTGGCGGCCTGGCGCGGGTCCTGCCCGAAGATCACGCCGCCTTCCTTCACGTTGGGGCACGAGATGTTCACTTCCAGCGCGGCCACGCCTTCTTCGGCGGCCAGCACGGCGGCCAGTTCGCCGAATTCGCCGGGGTCGCAGGCGTACAGGTTGGCCACGATGGGCACCTCGCGCCATGGGAGCTTCGGCAGGGTGGTGCGCACGAAGTAGTCGACGCCGTCATTCTGCAGGCCCACGGCGTTCAGCATGCCGCAGGGCGTTTCGGCCACGCGTGGCATGGGGTTGCCCCGGCGCGGGGCCAGCGACAGGCCCTTGACCACGATGCCGCCGAGTTTGGTCAGGTCGCCGTAGGGGGTGAACTCCACCCCGTACCCGAAGGTGCCCGAGGCGGTCATGACCGGGTTGTTCAGGGTCAGCGGGTGCAGCCCGCCGGGAAGGGTAACGTGCATGTCGATCATGATTGTATCCTGGCCCTTGCCCTAGCGTTCGCAGGCCTGCACGGGCACATCGGCAGCCGTGGGCGGGGCGGCGGTTTCGTCGTCGAAGGTGACCTGCTCCGCCCAGAACACCGGGCCCTGGGTGCAGGTCTGCACGTTGCCGCCCGCCTTGGCCGGGTCGGGCCACTGCTCGGTGGTGCGGCACACGCACCCCAGGCACGCGCCCACGCCGCAGGCCATGCGCGTTTCCAGCGAAAGCTGGGTGCGCACGCCGTATTCCAGCGCGAACGAACGCACCGTGCGCAGGAAGGGGGTGGGCCCGCAGGCCAGCACCAGCCCGTTCTGGTCGCGGAATTCACGCATCCGGCGGCCAATGGTCTCGATGAACCGCGAAAGGTCTTCGGGGCCTTCCTCGTGGTGGCTGTCGGCCATGATCTTTTCGTTGATGCTCTCGAAGGGGTAGCACCCCAGCGGCATGCGGTGGCCGAAATCCATCCACAGGTTCCACGGCTTGGGGTGGGTGTGGGCATAGCCGATGAACGGCGCGATGCCGATGCCCCCGGCCAGCATCAGGGTGGGGGTGTCCGGCTCCATGGCGAAGGCGTTGCCCAAGGGGCCCCACACGTGCACCACGTCGCCGGTACGCAGTTGGGCAAGACGCGCGGTGCCGCGCCCCACCACCTGGAAGAAGATGACCAGGTCGCGCGTGCTGATGCGGCAGATGGAGAAGGGGCGTGCCCACAGCATGTCCAGCGCCCATCCGGCGGGGCGCAGCATGACGAACTGGCCGGGCTTCCAGTCGGCCCACTGGGGGCGTTCCAGACGCAGGGCGAAAAAGCGGGCCTCGCCACCGGTCTGTCCGAAGGGAACAAGGTCGAGCACCGTCAGGTCGGTGCAGGCAGGTGTGTTCATGGCGGTGATGGTGTCCTCGAAAAGAATGTGGCCGCGTCGTGTGGCCGCCGGGGGTGCGGGCGCACCCGAAGGCGGGAACCGCGCGTGCCCCCCGTGCATACGGGTGTAGTCGGCGTGGCGGGCGGGGTCAAGCGGTGGGAAGTGGTGCGGGCCGCGCGGGTGGGGCAAAAGCGGGATTCCGGTCCGCCGGGGCTTCTGCGACAGACCGTCGGCAGCTGCCGGTAACGGGTGGCTTGCGGGAGAGCAGGGACCAGCCTCGCGCCAACGCCCCCGCGAACATCGCCGGAAAACCCCGCGGACCATTGCGGTTGCCATGCGGGCGTTCTATGGTTAGATGCACTGCTCCCCGTGCGGCCACCGCGACGCCATCCGTCCCCGCCGCCACGTTGCCCCCGACCAGCCGGACCAGCCGGATCTGCCGGACCTGCCGGATCGCCCGGCCAGCCACTTCCGCGGCATTCCCGGCCCTTGCGCCCGGCGGGCAGCCCCCACGCATATTTCATCCCCTGCGGAGAATCATACATGTCCAGCAAGCCTTCACGCCCCGCATCCGGCCCCAAGGGCGCCGCCGCCACGGGCAAGCGCCCGGCAGGCCAGAAAAAATCCGGCAAGCCCGATGCAGGCGACGCCCCCCGCTCGCGCGGGCGTGACGACCGGCAATCCCGCGCGGATCGCCCGGATCGGCCTTCCCGCCC
>NZ_VRYY01000084.1 GCF_015731765.1 Nitratidesulfovibrio oxamicus | reverse complement strand
GGCGGCGGCGCGGGCGCCAGCCACCTTGCCCGCCATGCGGCGCACGCCGCTGTGGGTGCCCGCAGAGGTGGTGGCTGCCTCCACCGGCGGGGCCAACTCGCGTCCGTCATGCAGCACCGGCGCATCGGACCACAGGCTTTCCAGCCGGAACATTTCACGCACCGGGGGCTGGAAGACGTTGATGATCACGTCGTTGCAGTCGAGCAGGATCCACTGCCCGGCCTGGTAGCCTTCCATGCGCAGGAATTCGATCTTTTCGTCGTCGCACATGCCCAGCATGTGGTCGGCCAGGCCCTGCGCGTGGCGCACGGAACCGGCGGTGACGATGATGATGGACTCGGCAAAGGCGTTCATGCCCGCAAGGTCCAGGGCCAGCACGTCGTGGCCCTTCTTTTCTTCCAGCCAGCCCACGAAGGTGGCGACCTTCTCGGCGGTGGGGATGTCCTTGAACTTCTTTTCGATGGGTTTCATGCGGTGTCCTGTGGTCCGGCCCGCGCGCGGCGCGGCCCGTATGTTCATATGCATGCGGCGGAAGGTCCGCCGATGGCGTCATGTGAATGCGACGTACGGGAATACGCTGTCCGGCGGCATCCGCCGCTTGGCCTGCCCTGCCCCGGATTGCCTGCGGCAAGCGGAGCGGACGGCTGACGGTGTTACCCCTTCTCCTGTGCGTTACCACCGTGAACCGGCAGCAGCACGGATTCCAAAGGACGCTTGGGCACGCGATGGGTGCCCTCCGCGTCGCGGCGGTAGCGGATGTCGCCATCCGCGCCCACGGTTTCCAGCACGCGGGTTTCGGCGGGCACGCCCAGCGCCAGCACCAGCACAAGGTCCAGTTCGGCATGGGGGGGCGCATTCAGGCCAAGGGCCGCGCGCACGCCGTCGCGGTCGAACGCGCCGATCATGCAGCAGCCAAGGCCCAGCGCCTGCGCACCCAACTGGATGGTCTGGGCCGCGATGCCAAGGTCGATTTCCGGCGTGGGAGCCCCTTTCCTGTCGCACAGCACGGCGATGTACGCCGCCGGGCGCTCGCCGTGAACCGGCCCGCCCCAATCCTTGAGGTAGGCGGCCCAGCGCAGGTGCGGAAACACCCCGCCGTTGCGCACGGCGTCGGCGCACACGGCATAGCGCAGGGGCTGGCGGTTGGCCCCGCTGGGGCACACCCGCGCCGTGTCCACCAGCGCATGCAGCGTGGCCAGGGGCACGGCCACGTCTTCCCGGAAGCGGCGGCAGGTGCGCGCATCGCGCACGCATTGGGCAAAGGCGGCAAATTCGGGGGATTGCTCGAAAGAATGCGGCACTGTCATGGTGCGGATGTCCTGCGGAATATCGTGGCTGGCGGCACAACGGCAACGGGCCGGGCGGACGGGCTCCGTTCACTGTCCAAACATACCATATACCGCATTCCCTACCGCTCCGCAAATGCAAGTGTGCGGGGCCTTTCGGCGAGCCATGTTGCCAGGCCCGGCAGCGACGTTGGCGAGAAAACCAGGCCAACAGGCGCAGACAGGGGCAGCCAAGCCGTGCAGCGATTCGCGGCGTTCTGACGGTGCCCCTTCCACCTCGCCGTTCTCCATCCCCGCGTCCGCCCGCATGCGTCCTCATCCGCACGGCCCCGGCCTGCAACACGCACACCCCGTACCGGCCCGGCATCCTTGACCGCACCCGGCAGTTGGGGCACAAGTTGGCCTTGCCCGACATGTGTCGCACGGGCCGCCCGCGCCAGCGCGCCGCGCGGCACCGCCTGCGGTGAACCCGAGAGGAGAGCCCCATGATTTTCGACGTCGACCGCGAGACGCTTCCGCGCGAGGAGCTGGAAGCGCTGCAACTGCGCAGGCTGAAGAACCTCTGCGAGCGCGTCTACGCCAACGTGCCCCACTACCGCCGCCGGTTCGAAGAGGCGGGGGTGACCCCGGCGGACATCAAGCGGCTATCCGACGTCACCCTGCTGCCCTTCACCGAAAAGCAGGACCTGCGCAACAACTACCCCTTCGGGCTGTTTGCCGTGCCCAAGGATACCATCGTGCGGCTGCACGCCTCCAGCGGCACCACCGGCAAGGCCACCGTGGTGGGCTACACCAAGCGCGACCTGGACAACTGGGCCGAACTGATGGCCCGCAGCCTGGCCGCCGCCGGGGTTACCCGCCGCGACCTCATTCACAACGCCTACGGGTACGGCCTGTTCACCGGCGGCCTTGGCGCGCACTACGGCGCGGAACGCCTGGGCGCCACGGTCATTCCCGTGTCCGGCGGGGCCACCAAGCGCCAGGTGCTGCTGCTGCGCGACTTCGGCGCCACGGTCATCTGCTGTACCCCCTCGTACAGCCTGTACCTGCACGAGGCGGCGGAAGAGGCGGGCATCGACCTGCGCGAACTGCCCCTGCGCATCGGCGTGTTCGGCGCGGAGCCGTGGACCGAGGAAATGCGCGCGGAAATCGAGACCAAGCTCGGCATCGACGCCCTGAACATCTACGGCCTGTCCGAAATCATGGGCCCCGGCGTCTCCATGGAATGCGTGGAGGCCAAGTGCGGCATGCACATCTATGAAGACCATTTCCTGCCGGAAATCATCGACCCGGTGAGCGGCGAGGCCCTGCCCCCCGGCGCCACCGGCGAACTGGTCATCACCACGCTGACCAAGGAAGGCATCCCGCTGGTGCGCTACCGCACCCGCGACATCACCTCGCTGGACTACACCCCCTGCGCCTGCGGTCGCACCCATGTGCGCATGCGCCGCGTGACGGGCCGCAGCGACGACATGCTGATCATCCGCGGGGTGAACGTGTTCCCCTCGCAGATCGAGTCCATCCTGATGGAAACCGAGGGCCTCGCCCCGCACTACCAGTTGCTGGTCACCCGCGAGGGGAACCTGGACAACATGGAGGTGCAGGTGGAAGTTTCCGAGGAATTCTTCTCGGACGAGATCAAGAACCTGCAACGCCGCGAAGCCCGCTTGCAGAAGACCATCAAGGAATTCCTGGGCGTCACCGCCAAGGTGCGCCTGGTGGAGCCGCGCTCCATCCAGCGCTCCGAGGGCAAGGCCAAGCGCGTCATCGACATGCGCGAAAAGCCGTAGACGCGGCACGAAAGATTACGAATGTGAAAGGGGGCTTCGGCCCCCTTCTTTTTTGCGCGACAATAGCTGCGTCCGGTATGATCTCACAATGTCGGTCAGTCTTCGCTCTGGGCTTCTTTCTGCTCGTGCAAGCGCTTGTTTCGTCTGTACGTCATGGTTTCCGTCATGCCCCCCCAGATACCTGCCGCGCCAACTGCGAAAAAAACGGCTGCGGGTCCCCAGTCACCCTTCCTGACATACGCGATGACCAGACACAGCCCCGCAAGCCCCATCAGGAAGTGCGACAATATGTAATTCCGCTGCACCGGCAGCGGAATCCACGGGTCAAGTGCATACAGATCAAGGTGCAGACTGCGTTCCCCGTCTTTCATGTATTGCGGAGGCATGTATTCCGCGATTTTCCGCGATGCCGCTCCCCCAATGAACGCGGCTGCCAGAAACAGCAGGATGAACCCCCAGAACATAAAAAAATTCAGGGTGTCGTGAAGGTCCAGAATGCCGTTTCCGAGAAAATGCCAGCCGGTGTGAATTGATATTCCCACCTTGCCTCCTCACGTCCGCAGGCTTCGCAAATAGCGGACAAGACTGACTATTGTGAAATAGGTCATTAGGGACGCAAAAAACAATGCAAATACCATCGCATTGGAATTGCCTTCGATATAAAACTGCAAGACCATAAGAAATTGCGAAAACGCAATAATTGCAAGGCCTGCAACATACTGCCTTCTGAGCGACAGAGGAACCCTTGCGTCAAAGGCTATGGAATGAACGTACATTCTGTACGATCCGTCATCCAGAGACGCAGGACATATTTCACGTATTTTTCGCACTGTTGCTGTATCGAAAAATCCCCCTATAACAAATATGATTGCACTCAGCATGTAGAATACGGAGTCCAACGAATCATACGACATCCGGATGTCTCCTTGCGGCGTATGTCTGGGTGGCGGCACAGGCATGCATAACGCCCCCGCGCCAACGAACGGCAATGCCTTGTTCCATACAGGAGAACTCAAGGCCTGCAAACGGCAACGGTGGGGCTACCTTGCTTTAAGGTAGCCCCACCGTTGGTTTTTCGCGTTTTTTCGTGCCTGCTACTTCTTGGGCCGGATGTGCGCAAGCACACGGTCGCGGGCCTCGCGCGAAGCTTCCGTTTCCAGTTCATCCAGTTCGTCGCGGTCGGCAAAGCGAATGGCTCCGCAGGGGCACATTTCCGCGCAGGCGGGGCCAAGGCCCACGGCGCGTCGCCCGGCGCACAGGTCGCACTTGCGCACGGCCACGCCCCGGTCGGTGGCGAAAAAGGCGGCATAGGGGCAGGCAATGACGCAGTTGCGCGTCTCGCAGCCCCGGCAAAGCATGGGTTGCAGCACCACCGCCCCGTCACGGTCGCGCATCAGCGCGCCCCGGTTGCACACCTTCATGCAGTGGGCGTGTTCGCAATGCTGACAGTAGATGGGAATCATCTGGCCGTCGCCGGTGCGGGCCATGGCGATGCGCGGCGTGTCGTACAGAAAGCCGCACACGGCCTCGCACGTTTCGCAGCCGATGCATTTGCTGTAGTCGATATGCAGGGTCTTGCCCCTGCCGTGGCATTCCGACATGGCGCGCTACCTCTGCTCGCTGGGGGCGCCGGGGCGCGTTATGACGTCGGCGTCGTAATTGTATTCGTTCTCGCGGTGCTGGGCCTTCAGGTCCAGCCAGTTGGTCAGCGAGCGCGCCGCGCGCAGCCCGCTGTACACCGCCTTGCCGATCTTGCTGGGGCCTGTCAGCACGTCGCCCGCCACAAAGACGTTCTCTATGCTGGTCATGTGCAGCCAGCGCACCTCGCCCTTGCGCACGTTTTCCAGCCCCAGTTCCTTCTGGAACGGCGGGGTGGGAATTTCGCCGATGGAGGTGACAATGACATCGGCGGGCAGCACTTCGGTCTCACCGGTGTTGCCGTCGGCCATTTCAAGCGCCGCCACGTGCTGGCCGGTTTCATCCGCCACGATGCGCAGCGGGGTGCGCCGCTCCAGCCATTCGCACCCCACGTCGATGAGCCGGTCCACCTCGTAGCTGCCCGCAGGGGCTTCCTTCTTGGTGCGCCGGTACACCATGACCACGCGCTTTGCCCCCAGGGCTTTGGCGCTGTGGGCCACGTCCATGGCCGAATGCCCGGCGCCCACCACCACCACGGTGCGCCCTTCCACCGGCGGCACGGAAACGTTGCTGGTGGCGTACTTCACCGCGCGGATGGGGAACAGGAACTCCAGGCCGGAATAGACGCCCTTCAGCTGTTCGCCGGGTATGCCCAGCTTGCGCGACTTCCACGCACCGCTGCAGATGATCACCGCGTCATGTTCTTCCACCAGTTCGCCAAGGCCCCGGATGTCGCACGAGAAATGGTCGCCCTCTTCCTCGTGCAGGGGGGCGCTGCAGCATATCTTGGTCTTGTTGTGGAAGTTGACGCCGAACTTGCGCGACAGGGTGAACACCCCGCGCTGGATGCGGTCCGCCGGGATGCGGTGGCCGGGAATGCCGAACAGCATCAGGCCGCCGGGCTTGGGCAGCTTGTCGTAGACCTCTACCTGATAGCCCAGGCACCCCAGGTACCCGGCAGCGGCAAGGCCCGAAGGCCCTGCGCCGATGATGGCGACACGCCGCCCGTTGGGCGGTGCGGGTTCTTCCCGCATGAAGGCGAAATTCATGGCGTTGGACATCGATGCTCCACGGTGCTTGCCGTGCGCCGGGCCGCGAAGTGCGGCGCGCGCAGCGTGCGTGTTCAATATAGCCATGGGGCCAGCTTCCGCAAGCGGTCGAGAAAGGCCACCCGCGCCGGGGCCCGGGTGCGACCGGCAATGCCGCGCAACCGTCCCGCATCCGCATGCGCGCGCCGCATCCATCGGTCCCGGACAGGCCGCCCGGCTTGTCAACAGCCCGCCGGGGATGCTATCCACCTTCAATGACTGCAACGGCAGGGCGAACCGGCCTGCTTCACCCCGCAAAAGGATTGTCGCCATGAAAGTGGAACAGATTTCCGTATTTCTCGAAAACAAGGCCGGACGCCTGGCCGAGGTAACCCACACCCTGGCCGAGGCGGGCATCAACATCCGCGCCCTGTCGCTGGCCGACACCTCGGACTTCGGCATCCTGCGCCTGATCGTGCACGACCACGAAAAGGCCAAGGCCGCCCTGAAGGAAAAGGGCTTCACCGTGGGCCGCACCTCTGTGGTGGCCGTGGAAGTGCCCGACCATCCCGGCGGTCTCGACAGCATCCTGCAACTGCTGAGCACGCGCGGCGTCAACGTGGAATACATGTACGCCTTCGTGCAGCAGAACGGCACCAACGCGGTGCTCATCTTCCGCTTCGACCGTACCGACCAGGCCATCGAAGTGCTGAACGAGGCGGGCATCCCCGTCATTTCCGGCGACAAGCTTTACCAGAACTAGGGCTGCCACAGTTCCCTTTCCCTGACCGGATGGGCCGGGTCCGGTTGC
The DNA here is from genome assembly GCF_015731765.1 of Nitratidesulfovibrio oxamicus. GTDB lineage: Bacteria > Desulfobacterota > Desulfovibrionia > Desulfovibrionales > Desulfovibrionaceae > Cupidesulfovibrio > Cupidesulfovibrio oxamicus. The sequence continues at coordinate 474 of NZ_VRYY01000084.1, read as the reverse complement.
TGCCGGTCCCGGCCCTTTTTGCATGGTTTTCTGGTGCTGATCCGTAATGACACGCCCCGCGCCGCCCTGCCGTGACCCCGGTCACGGAAGGCCCGGTGGCGCGGTGTACGGTGACGCGCACGGGTTGTTCGCCGCATCCGCCACACCGCACCGGCACCCTTTCGATGCACGGATCGCCGGTCGCCCGTTGCCGCCGGACGCCCTTCCCTTTCGTCAACCCGCTCCCCCACGGAGTTTCGCATGCAACGCCTTTCCGCCTGTTCCCTCGACTGTCACGGCGCCTGCTCCCTGGTGGTGCACCTGCCGGACGAAGAAGCATCCGTGCATGACGACCCCGCCGGGGGCGTGCGTGTTTCCGGCAACCCCGACCATCCGTTCACGCGCGGGGTGGTCTGCGTCAAGGGACGGGCGCTGGCCGCCCGCCGCCTGAGCCCCGACCGCATCACCACGCCGCTGGTGCGCGGCGCGGACGGC
>NZ_VRYY01000083.1 GCF_015731765.1 Nitratidesulfovibrio oxamicus | reverse complement strand
GCTGGCCCCGCCCGCGCCGGGCACGCCGGAACACGACGCCCTGCCGCCGGACCTGAAGCCCGGCGAACACCTGTACGACGCCACCGTGGGCGGTACGGTGTTTCCGGTGCGTTCGCGCCGCAGGCTGGCCCCCGGCGATGGGGTGCAGGTGCTGCTGCGGCCGGAGGATCTGCGCATCGACCGCATTGCGGTTGCGGAAACCCCGGACTGGCCGCACCTGTGGGGCCGCATCGAGGAATCGGTGTACAAGGGCGCCACGGTGGACCTGGTCATCACCCTGGACGACGGCCAGCGCCTGATGGCGGCGGAGTTCTTCAACGAGGACGACGAGGACATCAACTACAACCCCGGCGAGCGCGTGGCCGTGAGTTGGGTGGACGGATGGGAGGTACTGCTGCCCGATGACGCAGCGTAGACCCTTCCGCACTGCCAGCATCGCCGTGGTCTGGTTGTGGCTGGGGCTGTTCGCCCTGTTGCCCAACCTCGGCCTTTTGCTGGTCACCTTTCTGGAGCGGGGCGAGTCGGACTTCGTGCGCCTGGTGTTCACGTGGGACAACTACGCCCGCCTCGCCGACCCGGTGTTCATCAGGATACTGGGCGAATCGCTGTGGCTGGCCGCCGCCAGCACCCTGGTGTGCCTGCTGATCGGCTACCCGTTCGCCTATGCCGTGGCCACGGCCCGGCGCGGGCTGCGCCCGTGGCTGCTGCTGCTGGTGGTCATTCCGTTCTGGACCAACTCGCTCATCCGCACCTACGCGCTTATCATCATCCTGAAATCGCAGGGCCTTGCCTCCAACGTGCTGATGGCCCTGGGGCTGGTCCGCGAGCCGGTGTCGTTCATGTACGGCGAATTCGCCGTGTTCACCGGGCTTACCTACACGCTGCTGCCGTTCATGATCCTGCCGCTGTACGCTTCCATAGAAAAGCTGGACAAGCGGCTGCTGGACGCGGCCAAGGACCTGGGAGCCAGCAGCCTGCGGGCCTTCTGGCACGTCACCCTGCCGCTTACCCTGCCGGGCATCGTGGCCGGGTGCATGCTGGTGTTCCTGCCCTCGCTGGGGTGTTTCTACATTCCGGAAATCCTGGGCGGGGCCAAGAGCATGCTCATCGGCAACTTCATCAAGAACCAGTTCCTGGTGGCGCGCGACTGGCCGCTGGGCGCCGCCGCCAGCACCATCCTGACCGTGCTGCTGGTGCTGATGATCATCGGCTACTGGCTCAGCAGCCGCCGGGTGGCCCTGCGCGAACGCAAGGGCGCGGACACCGGGGCCGCCACCGCGGGCCGCACGCCCGATACGGCGCACGGAGACGGCGAAGACATGACGCACGGCGCGCGGGGGAGGGCATGACATGACCCTGCGCCTGCGCACCCTCCGCACCTGGCTCGTCTGGCTGGTTTACGCCTTCCTGTATGTGCCCATCCTGGTGGTCATCGTCTATTCCTTCAACGACGCGCGCTACACCACCGAATGGAAGGGCTTCACCCTGAAGTGGTATTCCGCACTGGCCGCCAACGGCCCGCTGGTGGACGCCGCGCTGAACTCGCTGTCCGTGGCCACCCTGGCCGCCACCATCGCCACGGTGCTGGGCACGCTGGCGGCCATCTGCATCCGGCGCTACCGCTTTCCGGGGCGCAAGGTGCTGCACGGCTGCATTTACGTGCTCACCGTGTCGCCGGACATCGTCATGGGCATCTCGCTGCTCATCTTCTTCATCGCCATGGGTGTGCAACTGGGGTTCTGGACCCTGCTGGCCGCCCACGTCACCCTGGCGCTGCCCTTCGTCACCGTGACGGTGCTGGCCCGTCTGGCCGAGTTCGACGAGCAACTCATCGAGGCCGCGCGCGACCTTGGCGCGTCGGAATGGCGTGCCTTTCGCCACGTGCTGCTGCCCCTGGCCGCGCCCGCCGTGGCGGCGGGGTGGCTGCTGTCGTTCACCCTGTCCATGGATGACGTGCTGGTGAGCTTCTTCGTCACCGGCCCCACCTTCGAGGTGCTGCCCCTGCGCATCTATTCCATGGTGCGCCTTGGCGTGAAGCCGGACATCAACGCCCTGTCGGCGGTGATGTTCACGGTAACCATAGTGCTGGTGCTGCTGGCACAAACCCTTACCAGGACGAGGAGGAAATGATGCGCACGAAGCTGCACGCGGCCCGCGCCGCGCTGGTGATGGTGGCCCTTGCCCTGGCGGTGCTGGCGGCGACGCTGTTCGCGGTCCCCGCCGTGGCGGCGGAGGAAAAGGTGCTGCACGTCTACAACTGGTCGGAATACGTGCCCCAGTCGGTGCTCGACCGGTTCACCAAGGAGACGGGCATCAAGGTGGTGTACACCACCTACGAATCCAACGAGGCCATGTACGCCAAGATCAAGCTGCTGAAGGGCGTGGGCTACGACGTGGTCGTGCCGTCCACCTACTTCATCTCCATGCTGCGCGACGACGGGCTGCTGGCCAGGATCGACAAGTCCAAGCTGAAGAACTTCAAGAACCTTTCGCCCAAGGTGCTGAACCAGCCGTTCGACCCGGGCAACGAATACTCCGTGCCCTACATGTGGGGTTCGGCGGGGCTGATGGTGAACAGGAAGGTGGTGGACCCGGCCTCCATCACCAGTTGGAACGACCTGAACCGCCCCGAGTTCGCGGGCAAGGTCATCCTGTCCGACGACCAGCGCGATTCCATGGGCGTGGCCCTGAAGGCGCTGGGCTACTCGGTGAACTCCACCAATGAAGCGGAAATCAAGGCCGCCTACGAATGGCTGAAGAAGCTGCTGCCCGCCGTGCGCGTGTTCGACGTGACCGCCAGCAAGCAGGCCTTCATCAGCGAGGAAGTGGCCGCGGGCCTGATCTGGAACGGCGATGCCTACATCGCCGCCAGCGAGAACGAGAACCTGGCGTACGTCTACCCCAGGGAAGGCGTGCCCCTGTGGGTGGACAGCCTGGCCATTCCCCTGGGGGCCAAGCACAAGGACAACGCCCTCAAGTTCATCGACTTCCTGCTGCGGCCCGACGTGGCCAAGGAATGCGTGGAGGAATACAATTACTCCACCCCCAACGTGGGCGCACAGAAGATCCTTTCGCCCGAGTTGGCCAAGAGCCGCATCACCTCGCCGAGTGACGCGGACCTGAAAAACGCCGAGTTCACCAACAGCGTGGGCAATGCGCTTGAGATATACGAAAAGTATTGGGAGATGCTGAAGACGGGCAGCTAGCCCGGCTTTCGCCCTCGGCCTTTCCCGGCCCCTGTCGTTTTTCGGCGGGGGCCGGTTTTTTTTCATCCGGCGCGCCAGGCCGGCCTGCGAGCACCGGGCGTGTTCCGGCGGGGTGGCGGACCGGAAGAAGCCGTGCATTGAGGGATTTGGAGTTCTTCTTACCAGTACGGATGCAGACAGACCGTAACAAACAGCGACACGGGTGGTTGCGGTGCCTGCGCTGTCGCATGGGGTCAGAATGTAGCCTGGGCCAACATTTTTACCCGAGGAATGCTTCATGAGGCTCATGGAGAATCTACTAATGTGCCACCATTGACATAGTAAAGCATTTCGGAATGTGGCGGAAATGCATCCTATGTCATGCAAGGCATAAATTGACACCATGGCATGCTGTAAATAGTGAGAGTGAAGGCAGGTGTTGCGTCACGCCTGTACGCAACGGGTCGCAGCGCGGGCGGCAGCCTTCCGTCCGCGCGCCCCGTTCTGGTGTTGCAGATGCGGTGGTGTCGGTCATGCGTACCGTGTGCGGTTGCACGCGGCAGGGCGCATGGCGTGGCGGCGTAGCCGGTTGGCGGCGCGTGCCTGTCCTTACACAGCAACGGAGGCTGACATGGCGAAATTCATACGCATTGACATGGGTACGAGGACGGCGGAGATCGGGGCGTGTCCCGAAAAGTATGCCGGGCTTGCGGGGCGCGGCCTGACGTCCATGTTCATCGCCGACGAGGTGAAGCCCACCTGCCATCCCCTTGGCAAGTACAACAAGCTGGTCTTCGCCCCCGGTTTTCTCACCGGCACCAGCGCGGTCAACTCTGGTCGCATTTCCTGCGGGGCCAAAAGCCCCCTCACCGGCGGCATCAAGGAAAGCAACAGCGGCGGCAGCTTTTCGCAGAAGATGGCCCGCCTGGACATCAAGGCGCTGGTGTTCGAAGGCCTGCCCGCCGACGGCAAGTACGCCGTGGTCAAGGTGGACAAGGACGGCGTGACCTTTGACGAGGCCCCCGCCGAAATCGTGGGCGCGGGCAACTACGACGCCATCAAGGTGTTGCAGGACAAGTACGGCCCCAAGGTGGGCGTTGCGCTCATCGGCCCGGCGGGCGAGATGAAGCTGTCCGCCGCCAACATTTCCTTTGCCGATCCGGAAGGCAACATCCGCAGCGCCGGGCGCGGCGGGCTGGGCGCCGTCATGGGCTCCAAGGGGATCAAGGCGGTAATCATCGACGATGCGGGCGCGTCCGCCGTGCCCATCGCAAGGCCCGAGGAATTCAAGAGCGCGGCCAAGCGCTTTGCCAACGCCCTGACCACCCACCCCGTCACCGGCCAGGGCCTGCCCAAGTACGGCACCAACGTGCTGGTGAACATCCTGAACGAAGCGGGCGGCCTGCCCACGGAAAACTTCCGCCGGGGCCGCAACGAGTGGGCCAACAACATCGGCGGCGAAACCATGGCCGCCACCATCGAGGAACGCGGCGGCAAGACCACCCACGGCTGCCACGCGGGGTGCGTCATCCGCTGTTCGCAGCACTACGTGGACAAGCAGGGCAAGTACATCACCAGCGGCTTCGAGTATGAAACCATCTGGGCGCTGGGGGCGGACGCCGCCATCGACGACCTGGACGCCATCGCCTACGCCGACCGCGAGTACGACGAGGTGGGCATCGACTCCATCGAGACCTCGGTGGCCGTGGCCGTGGCCATGGACGCGGGCGTCATCCCGTGGGGCGACGCCAAGGCCGCGCTGGACCTGATCAGGCAGATCCGCCAGGGCACCCCGCTTGGCCGCATCCTGGGCTGCGGCGCGGCAGCCGTCGGCCAGATGTACGGGCTTACCCGCGTGCCGGTGGTGAAGAACCAGGCCATCCCCGCCTACGACCCGCGCGCGGTGAAGGGCGTGGGCCTGACCTACGCCACCACCCCCATGGGCGCCGACCACACCGCCGGGTACGCCGTGGCCACCAACATCCTGCGCGTGGGCGGCTTTGTCGACCCGCTGGGCAAGGAAGGGCAGGTGGAGCTTTCGCGCAACCTGCAGATTGCCACCGCCGCCGTGGATTCCACCGGCATGTGCCTGTTCATCGCCTTCGCCATCCTGGACATCCCCGACGGGTTCAACGCGCTGGTCGACATGATCAATGCGCGGTATGATCTGTCCCTGACCGGGGACGACGTGACCGCCCTCGGCAAGACCATCCTGAAGGCCGAACTGGACTTCAACCGTCGCGCCGGGTTCACCAGCGCGCACGACCGGCTGCCCGAGTTCTTCGAGGAGCCGTGCCCCCCGCACAACACCGTGTGGGACTTCACGGACGAGGAAATCGACAGCGTGCTGGCCTTCTAGATACATGTGGCTGCGTGGCCGCCCCGAAGGCGGGGCGGCCCGCGGCATGACCGGCAGTACGGAACAGGCGGACGACCCATGATCATCACCGTGAAATGCTACGCCACGTTGCAGCGCTTTCAGCCCGGGGGCGGGGAGGAATTTTCCCTGCCCGGCGGCGGAACCGTGCATGACGTGGTGCTGGCCCTGGGCATTGCGCCGGAAGAGGTGGCGGTGATCTTTGTCAACGGCCTGCATGCCCCCATGGACAAGGCGCTGGCCGAGGGTGACAGGCTGGGCCTGTTCCCGGCGGTGGGCGGCGGGTAGGCGCGGAGCGGAGGAGACATGGCCGACCATGCGCGGCATGGCGAAGGGGCCGGGCGGGATGCCGCTCCCGCTGCCGGACAGGATACCATCGAACTGCGGGCGTTCATGGGGCTTGCGGAGCTGTTCCGCACGCGCGGCTGGCCCGTGCCCCTGCCGGTGCGCGTGCATCCGGGCACCACGGGGCCGGAACTGCTGCGCCAGCTCGACATCGCCCCGGAGCAGGTGGAGGTGGTCTTCGTCAACGGCAAGGCGGTCAGCCCGGATCTGGCCGTGATGTCCGGCGGGGACAGGGTGGCTCTGGCGCCGCCCGGCGTTCCGGGGCCGTACCGGGTGTTGCTGGGCTTTCGCAAGATGTAGGATGTTTCCGGTGGCGCATCCGGCCCGCCAAGGTGTCTGCCAAAGCGGCCTGCGGTTGCTGCAGGCAGATGCTGGCGGATGTCAGCAGATGCCGGGCAACGCCATCCGTTCGTCAGCCCCGCACCTTACGGTGGCGGGGCTTTTTCTGTACATGTCGCCGGAAGGCAAGGCCGGAGTCCCGGCCTGTGCCTGAGCCATGTCAGGGCGTGGGAGGACGTGTGGGTACGGGGCTTGCCGGTTGCTGCGCGGCCCCGTCCCTGAGCCACCCCATACCGGTGTCACCCCGTACCGAAAGAGGTCGCCATGGATTCTTCCGACATGTTGCGCCAGGCGCTGGAACGGGCCGCCGTGCCCGGCGCCCTGTCCGACGGCACCCCCGTGCGGATGCTTGCGCACGGGGGTGCGGACGGCGCGGCGCGCCAGGCCGGCGTGTTCCTGCGTCAGGCCGAAATCGCGGCGCTGGAACTGGGGCTGGTGCCGGAACGCTACCTGCGCAACTTCGCCACGCTGGATTGCGCGAGTCAGGCCCGGCTGCTGCGCGCCCGGGTGGCCCTGGTGGGTCTGGGGGGCCTTGGCGGGCACATCCTGGAAGGGCTGGCCCGGATGGGCGTCGGCCAGATCCGGGTGGCCGACCACGACGTGTTCGAGCCCACCAATCTGAACCGCCAGTTGCTGTCCACCCAGGCGGAACTCGGTGCGCACAAGGCGGATGCCGCCGTGCGCCGCATGGCGCAGGTGAACCCGGCGGTGGAGCTGGACGTGTGGCGGGGCAGGCTGGAAGGGCAGGATTTCGCCCGGTTCTACGCGGGGGCGGACGTGGCCGTCGACGCGCTGGGGGGCGTGGCGTTTCGCCCGGCGGCAGAAGCCGGGGCCGCGGCGGCGGGTGTGCC
>NZ_VRYY01000082.1 GCF_015731765.1 Nitratidesulfovibrio oxamicus | reverse complement strand
GCGCGGTGCGTGCGCTGGACGTGGCCGTGCTGCTTACCGGCATCCGCCGCGACGAGCACCCCGACAGGGCCGCCCGGCCCGTGCGCGAGCCGGTGGCGGAACCGCCCCACCTGCGTGTGCACCCGGTGCTGGACTTCAGCGAGATGGACGTGTGGGCCGCCACCATGCAGCTTGGCCTGCCCCACTGCGAACTGTACGACCGGGGGTACCGCTCGTTGGGGTGCATGCCGTGCACCCTGCCGCCGGAAGGCATGCGGGGCGCGCAGGGCGCGGGGGGCGAGCGCGCCGGTCGCGCCGCCGACAAGGAGGCCATGCTGGCTTCGCTGCACGCCCTGGGCTATTTCTAGAACCATCCCGCCCTGGAAGCAGCATCTGGCTGTCACGCGCGGCGGTGAATGCACCGCCGTTCCTGCCCGCCGTTCCGGTGGCATCAGGCTTTCGCGCCTGCCCGCCGTGCCCGCCATTCCCTGGCCGTTCCCCCTTCCTGTCCCCTGTCCCCCTCACGCGCATGCGAAAAGGGGACGGAAGTCTCGTGACTTCCGTCCCCTTTTCGCGTGTTCGCCGTACCGGATAGTCGCAAGCGGCTACGTCCGGTCGCAGTACACGTTCTCCATGAACGACTCCAGGGCCTCGTCCATCTGGGCCACGTATTCGCCCACGTCGTGGGTGGTGCGGCAGGTGGTGCAGCGCAGGAACACCTCGTGGCAGGTGCGCTCCACGCGCAGCGCGGTGCCGCAGGTGCGGCAGGGAATGGTGGTCTGGGCGGCCCGGGCCTGCCCGAAGCCGTAGCTGGTGCTGTACATGCGGTCTCCTTGCGGCGCGGCCAGGGCGTGGTGCCCGTTGAACCGATGACGGGCGGCGGGGCGGTCCCCGCATTGGCCGCGCAGGCGGGGCATACCCCATCGCGCCCGTACCGGCAATCCCTTTCCCCCCCCTTCCCCTTGCGCAAACCCGCCCTTCGTGTACTATGGTAAATACTGCCGGTTATTGCGTGAACCGGTGCCCACGGCCCGGCATCCGGCCAATTTCGCACTCAAGGAGACCACGATGCTTTCCGAACGCATGAACCAGGCCCTAAACGATCAGGTCAAATGGGAAATGTATTCCAGCTACCTGTACCTCTCCATGTCCGCCTACCTCGCGGACATGGGCCTTTCCGGCTTTGCCAACTGGATGCGGGTGCAGGCGCAGGAAGAACTGTTCCACGCCATGAAGTTCTACGACTTCATCAACGAACGCGGCGGCAGGGTGATCCTGCAGCCCATCGACGCGCCTCCTTCTTCTTGGGACGGCGTGCTGGACGCCTTCCAGAAGACCCTGGAGCACGAGCGCCACGTCACCGCGCGCATCAACGATCTGGTCAACGTGGCCATTGAAGAGCGCGACCACGCCACCAACATCTTCCTGCAATGGTTCGTCACCGAACAGGTGGAGGAAGAGGACGGCGTGAACGACCTGCTGCACAAGCTGCGGCTCATCAACGGCGAAGGCCAGGGCATGCTGCTGCTGGACAAGGATCTGGCGGCGCGGGTGTTTACCATGCCTGCGGCGGCAACGGCCTAGACGAAAGACACTCCGGGCGGGCGAACCGGCTGGGCGCGCCCCTGGGGCGTTCCCGGACCGGTAACCCGCCCGCGCATGCGCCCGGCGTACGGCGCGGCATGACGGCGAGACGGCACACAAGCAAGGAGGTGCGGCGTGAGCCACACAGGCAGAAACATCGTCATCGGCGGCGAGGCCGGGCAGGGTCTGGTCACCATCGGCCAGATGCTGACCAAGGCCCTGATCCGCAGCGGCTATGAGGTCGTGGTGTCGCAGGACTACATGTCCCGCGTGCGCGGCGGCCACAACACCTACAGCATCCGCGTGCACGACGCACCCATAGCCGCCCCGGCGGAAGCCATGGACGTGCTGGTAGCCCTGAACCAGGAAACCGTCAGCCTGCACAAGCATGAACTGGCCGACGGCGGCATCGTCATCCTTGATGCCGGGTTGGACCCGGAAGGGACCAAGGCCGTGCCCGTGCCCTTCAAGGACCTGTCCCCGCGCCCCATCTTCGAGAACGTGGCCGCGCTGGGCGTGCTGGGATCCTTGCTGGGCGTGGACAGGCCCACCATGGAAGGGCTGGTGCGCGAAACCTTCGGCAAGAAGGGCGACGAGGTGGTCGGCCAGAACATGAAGGTGCTGGACGACGCCTGGAAATGGGCGGAAGCCCACCGCGCCAGTTGCGCCGCGCTGCCCGCGCCCAAGGGGCCAAAGGGCCGCATGATGCTGCACGGCAACGAGGCCATCGCCCTCGGTGCGCTGGCCGCAGGGGTGAAGTTCTGTTCGTTCTATCCCATGACCCCGGCCACCTCGGTGGCGCAGGAACTGATCACCAAGGGGCGCAAGCTGGGCGTGGTGGTGGAACAGGCAGAGGACGAGATTGCCGCCATCAACATGGCGCTGGGGGCCACCTATGCCGGGGCCAAGGCGCTGGTGCCCACGTCCGGCGGCGGCTTTGCCCTGATGACCGAAGGCGTCAGCCTTGCGGGCGTCATGGAGGCCCCGGTGGTCATCGTGCTGGCCCAGCGGCCCGGCCCGGCCACCGGTCTGCCCACCCGCACCGAACAGGCCGACCTGAACCTGGCCCTGTACGCGGGCCACGGTGAATTCCCCCGCGCCATCCTGGCCCCCGCCACCATCGAGGATTGCTTCCACCTTACCCACGCGGCCTTCGACCTGACCGAACGCTTTCAGACGCCGGTCTTCGTGCTGACCGACCAGTACCTGTCCGACTCGTATCGTGCTGTGGTGCCTTTCGACCTGGATGCGCTGCCCCCCGTGGCCGAGCCGGACTTCAGCCCCGGAGGCGGTCCGAAGTTCAAGCGTTACAAAAGGTATGAACTGACCGAAAGCGGCGTGTCGCCCCGCAAGGTGCCGGGCTTTACCGAAACCCTGGTGTTGGCCGACTGCCACGAGCATACCGAGCAGGGCAACATCACCGAGGACGCGGACCTGCGCAACGCCATGAACGACAAGCGGCTGCGCAAGGGCGAGGGCCTGCGCGCGCTGTGCATTCCCCCGCGCGTGTCCGATGATGCCAACCCCGATCTGCTGCTGGTCTGCTGGGGCTCCAGCGAGGGACCGGTGGCCGAGGCGGCGGAGTTGCTGCGCGACAGGGGGCGCAGCGTGGGCGTCATGAGTTTCACCCAGGTCTGGCCGCTGGACCCCGCGCAGTTCCTGCCCGCACTTCAGGCGGCGAAGGAAGTGGTATGCGTGGAAGGCAACGCCACGGGGCAGTTCGCCCGCCTGCTGCGGCAGGAGACCGGGTTCGAGGTGTCGCGCACGCTGCTGCGCTATGACGGGCGCATATTCACGCCGAAGTGGCTTGCGGAGCGCTTGGAGTAGGCAACCCGGCCTTTTTCCCGCTGGCTTCCGACCCGGAGGGCGCGAAGCGTGGCCGTTGGGCGAGTTCGCGAGCCCTACGGACATCGGGCGCAAAGCGGTCAAACGTCACCGGCCATATCGGTCAAATACCAAAGAGTATATTCCCTCATGGCCGGTTCGTTTTCCTTGCCAGCGGAAAAAAATCCTGGGTTGCCAAATGGCGTCACGACTCGGGCATTGCTGTGACCACTGACAGGACAGCGGAATCCCGTAGGGAATTTCCAGGAGCGATCATGGATATCGAAGTCTACGGCGAATACAAGAAGACCTCGTGGTGCCCCGGCTGCGGCAACCACGACGTGATGAAGGCCGTGCGCCAGGCGCTGGCCGGGCTGGACCTTGCCCCCAACAGGGTGGCACACGTTTCCGGCATCGGGCAGGCGGCCAAGGCCCCGCACTACATCGACCTCAACGGCTTCAACGGCCTGCACGGGCGCGGCCTGCCCCCGGCGCAGGCCATCAAGCTGTGCAACCCGGAGCTGACCGTCATCGCCCAGAGCGGCGACGGCTGCAACTACGGCGAGGGCGGCAACCATTTTCTGGCGGCCATCCGCCGCAACGTGGACATGACCCTGCTGGTGCACGACAACCAGATATACGGGCTGACCAAAGGGCAGGCCAGCCCCACCACCCCGGAAGGGCAGATCACCAAGAGCCAGCCCGACGGGGTGCGCAATGCGCCGTTCAACCCCGTTGCCGTGGCCGTGGCCATGAAATGTTCGTTCGTGGCGCGCTCGTTCTCGGGCAACACCCCGCATCTGGTGAAAATGATCCAGCTGGCCATCCAGCACAAGGGCTTCGCGCTGGTGGACCTGTTCTCGCCGTGCGTGTCGTTCAACAAGGTCAACACCTTCGGCTGGTACAAGCAACGCTGCCAGGAACTGCCGGAAGACCACGACCCCACCGACTGGGCCGCCGCCATGCAGGTGGCGCAGGAATTCGGCGAGCGCATTCCCGTCGGGGTCATCTACCGCAACGACAGGCCCCCGCTGGATGCCAGCCTGCCCGTGCTGCAAAAGGGGCCGCTGGGCCGTCAGCCCGTGGACAGGGACGGGTTGAGGGCGTTGATGCAATCCTACACCTAGAAGCCGTTTCCGGATTGTCTTTTCGTCCGTCGGGCTGGTGGCCGCCGCGCCACCGGCCCGGCGGAAAACCAAGGGAGGGGAGCCATGCACAAGGTCGTGCTGTATGCCATTCAGGGCGAGGTGCCCTGTTTCGTGCACGTGATGCTGAACGCGCTGGACATGCACGCGCGCGGCTGGGACGTGCGCGTGGTGGTGGAGGGGCAGGCCATCAAGGCCGTGCCCGTGGTGGCCGGCTCCGGGCACACCATGCGCCCGCTGTTCGAAAAGGCGCGCGATGCCGGGCTGTTCGCCGGAGCCTGCAAGGCCTGTGCATCCATCCAGCGCGTTGCGGAAGAGGTGGAGGCCACCGGGCTTGAACTCATCGGCGACATGAGCGGGCACCCGGCCATGGGCGACTGGATCGAACGGGGCTACACGGTGATCACCATGTAGGCCGCCATTGCGAGCGGATGTGGTGCGAACGGAACCTGTCCGACTCCCCTGTCGGGGCAGCCGGGCCGCACACGCGTTACGCCCCGCCGGATGGTGTTCCGGCGGGGCGCGGTGCGTTCAACGTGCGGGTAAGGTGCCAGGAGGATTGGGTGGGGGCTGTGGACCGCCACCGCAGGAGGCGAAGGCGAACTGCCCCTGAACTCACGCAGGCAGCGCGAGAGCCGTGCTCGACAGTGCCGGGGTGCGGGGCGGCGGTGCCCGCTATTCGCCCATCACGGCGCGCAGCAGCGAGGCCAGTTGGCGGCGCACCAGTTCGGTTTCCGCCGGGGTCACCTGCGGCATGTCGGCGGGGCGGTTGGCCCCGGCCAGCGCGTCGCCTTCCTCAATGTCGGCCAGCGCCGCCGCCGAGCGGCCCATGATGAAGAAGAACCGTTCCGGCTTCCAGCCCATGCGTTCGAGTTCCGCCGCGGCAGGCGCGGAGTATTCGAAGCCGGGCAGGCCGTCCGCGCCCACGGAGGGGTGGGGGGCTTCGCCTGCCCGCTTCACCCAGTCGCGGAAGCGGGGAAAGTCGTCGATGAAGCGGGTCAGCTCGGCGTTGTCGAACGGGGGCTGTTCGTAGAAACCCGCCGCGCGGGCCTCCGGCGCGGTCAGCAGAAGCAGCACGAGGCAGATGCAGGCAAGGGGCGCGGTCAGGCCAAAGGCCCGGCGCAATGCGGCAAGGCGGAATGCAGGCATGAACATGGAAATCCTTTGGTTGCGGTAGGGCGGGGCGTTTGGGCAGCTGTGCCTGCCCCGCCAGGCTCGGCGGGTTCACCGGGCTGCCCAGACCCATCGGGCAGGCCCCGGATGCACCTGTCTGTCTACAGGCGGTGACGCCGAAAGGGAAGCCCGGCGGAGCCGGTACGATACGGGTGGGGGCGTCGTGCGTCGCGCATGCCGGGGGGCGCAGGTCCGACGTCCACACGAAGGCGCGGGAACGAAATGGCCGGTGCGTTGCCGCACCGGCCAGTGAATGCAGGAATCCGGGTGCGCAACCGTCCAAAAGGGCGGCTGCGTCATCCGCCAGTTCTAGTCGTACTTCACCGAACTGATCTTCATCAGGCGGTCCCAGTTGTGGTACGATTCGATGTAGCGGATGGTGCCCGTCTTGCCGCGAATGACCACCGAATGGGTGATGGCGCCCACGCCCGTGTACTGCACCCCGCGCAGGAAGGTGCCGCCGGAAATGCCCGTGGCGGCAAAGAACACCTCGTCGCTGCGCACCAGGGTATCCACGGTGTGGATTTCGCGCAGGTCAAGGCCCGCGTCGTGCAGGGCCTCCTTTTCAGGGTAGGACTGCGGGTCCAGGCGGGCCAGCATCTGGCCGCCCACGCCCTTGATGGCGCAGGCCGCCAGCACGCCTTCGGGGGTGCCGCCGGTGCCCATCATCACGTCCACTTCCGAGCGCGGGTCAACGGCCATCAACGCACCGGCCACGTCGCCGTCGGTGTGCAACTGGATGCGTGCGCCCGATTCGCGGATGCGCTGGATGAGCTTTTCGTGGCGGGGTTTGTCCAGCACGAAAACCACCAGGTCGTCCACGTCCTTGCCCAGCGCCTTCGCGATCTTCTGAAGATTTTCCTTCACCGGGGCGTCGATGTCGATGACGTCGCGCGCGGCGGGGCCCACCACCAGCTTTTGCATGTAGAAGCTGGGGCCGGGGTTGTACATGGTGCCCGCAGGGGCCACGCCCACCACGGAAATGGCGTTGGGGCGGCCATAGGCCAGCAGCTTGGTGCCTTCCACGGGGTCCACGGCCACGTCGATGGCCGGGCCGCGACCGGTGCCCACCTTCTCTCCGTTGTGCAGCATGGGGGCGTGGTCCTTCTCGCCTTCGCCGATGATCACGTGGCCGGCCACGTTCAGCGAATTGAAGGACAGGCGCATGGCGTCAACGGCAGCGCCGTCGCCCGCGTCGTTGTTGCCCTTGCCCAGCCAGCGGGCGGATGCCAGCGCGGCGGCTTCGGTGACGCGCACGAGATCGAGGGCGAGATTCTTTTGCGGGGCTTCCATCAACGGTCCTCCAGTGGGGTGGTGCTTCTTGCTTCGGAAACGCGACGCGCCGCGTGAACCCGTGCGGCACAAGGCCGTGCGGGGCGCGGGCGCGGGCTGCCTCCGGCGGTCGGAGGGGCGGC
>NZ_VRYY01000081.1 GCF_015731765.1 Nitratidesulfovibrio oxamicus | reverse complement strand
TGCCCTGCCCGCCAGCGGCGCGGGACGACGCCGCTACATCGGCACCCGTTACCACTTCAACGACACCTGGCGCACCATCATCGAACGGGGGGCGGCCACGCCGCGCATCCACCCCGCCACGGCCAACGGCGCGCCCGACGGCCCCCCGGTGCTGCTTGTTCCGGCGGCGCTGGCCGAAAAGCGCCGCCAGATGGGGCCGTACGTGTTCGGCTGCCAGATGCTGCTGAACCCCGCCGCCGACACGGCGCAAGGCTTCCGGGCCGAATGGCTGCGCCGCTACGCGTCCGGGACCGGCAACGGCCCGGGCTGCGCCGGACAGCACGGTCAGGCGGACGGCACGTCCCCCCTGGCCCTCTGGGGCCACTGCAACCGCTACCTGCTGGTGGACCCGGCGGGTGAACGCAAGAAGGGCAGCGACTATACGGTGATGCTGGTGGTGGGGCTGGCCCCGGACGGCAACCGCTACCTGCTGGACGGGGTGCGCGACCGGCTGAACCTGACGGGCCGGGCCGCCGCACTGTTCCGCCTGCACCGCACGTGGCGGCCACTGGCCACGGGTTACGAAAAATACGGCATGCAGGCCGACATCGAGCACGTGCGCACCGAGCAGGAACGCCGCAACTACCGCTTCGACATCACCCCGCTCGGCGGCCCCATGCCCAAGAAGGACCGCATCCGCAGGCTGGTTCCGGAATTCGAGCAGGGGCGCATGCTGCTGCCCCACCGCCTGCCCTTCATGGATGCAGAGGGCAAGCGCCGCGACCTGGCGCGGGAATTCGTGGACGAGGAGTACCTGGCCTTTCCCGTGTCCCGTCACGACGACATGCTGGACTGCCTGGCCCGCATCCTGGACCCGGACCTGGGCGCGGAATTCCCGGACCCGGACTCCTGCGGGTTCGGGCACGCGGGGCACGGCGCGGGTCTTGGCGGCCACGGCTGCGCGAACGAAACCGGGCATATGGAATACCCCTTGTATGGCTAGGTCCACACCATCCCTGCCGGTGTTGCCGGACGCACGGAGCGCCCAGACCGCCCGAACCGGGCAAACTGGCCGAACCTTGCAAACGGGCCGGACCGGGCAAACTGGCCGAACCGGGCAAGCTGGCCGGACTGCGCATCCCGCACCCGCTCCCTACCCTCCGCTGCCCCCGCTGGTGCTGCGTTCGCGCCATCCGTCCCACCCGGCCCCGATTGCCGACGCGGAACTGGACCGGGTATGGAACACCCTGTGCGATGACGGGCTGGCCCCGGTGGTATTCCATGACGGTGGCGTGCGGTGCGCCGCCGACCTGCGCGGGTTGTTGGCCCCGCACCGGGCGTGGTGCTATCTGGTTCAGACGGCGGATACCCCGCTGGCCCTGTGCTGGCTGGACGGATTTTGCGGTCGCGCGGCGCGCATCCATTTCTGCGTGCTGCGGGCCGGGCTGCCCCGCGCGGACGAAATCGGCCACATGGTGGTGCACTTTCTGCTCCACGCGCAGGCCCCCGTGCCGTCCCCCGGCCCGAACGGACGACCGGCAACGCATCTGCTGGACACCCTGGTGGGCCTTACCCCCGCGCCATATCGCCACGCCCTCGCATTCGTCACCCGGCTGGGCTTCCGCCGCGCGGCGGTGATCCCCGGCGGTGCGGTGCTGGCGCGTCCCGCGGGCACACGCGTATGCGACGCGGTGCTCACCCTGTGCACCCGCTCTGATCTGCCCGACAGCCGCCGCCCTGCCTCCTCCTCACCGACAGGGCCACTGCCGCAACCGGGTGCCCCCGGCCACTCCCGGCTACCCCAACCGTGAACCACACATGAAAAGGGCCGGAACGCGCACTGCGTTCCGGCCCCTTATTTTTCCTGCGGCTCCGCCACGCCCCCCTAGCGGGTGACGCCCCACAACTCCAGCCTCGGCCCGGCGTCGATCAGTACCCCCAGCGGCACATCCACCTGCTGCGGCCCGGACGACCACGGCGCCACCTGATACGGCGGAAAATGCACCCGCACCCCTTCCGGCGTCAGCGCGAGGCTGGCGTAGTTGTCCGCGTCGGGGCTGGTGCCGCTGCGCAGCATGTCCTCGGCCCGATCATCGCCCAGGGTTTCGGCCAGTGCGTCGTAACAGTACGAGGCCAGCAGGGCCAGCGCGCCCTCGGTATCCGCAAAGACGTCCTCCGGAGCCAGGCGCGCGCCGGAAGCCATGTCGTAGCTCAGGGTGATGATGTCCAGGTTGCCGTGGGCGCCCCCGGTGTAGGTCCAGATGCTGAAGGTGACCGAGGCCGCCCGGGCCGAGGCACGGGTGACGTCATACGTCACCTTCAGTTCGTTGACGAAGTGGCGGGCGTTGGGGTCCAGCGCGCCGTTCACCGGCTCGGCCCCGATTTCCGGCTCGGCCAGCCCCTGCCGGAACGCGGCCACGATGTGCGCGGCCCAATGGGCCAGGTCGTCGTCCACGACAGGCTGCCCCAGACGCGGGTAGCGCACGTCGATGTCGAAATCATCCTCGCGCAGGGTGATGGAGGCCTCGCCGTCGCGAGACGTACCGGGTTCGGCAGCCTGCACCGGCGCCGCCCGCAATGCCGCCACGGACAGCACCGCCGCAAGCATGGCCGCCATGAGCATATCCCCCACGAACGCACCCGTGCTTAACGCACCCGTTCTTAACGCACCCGCCGGGGCGGAGCGCCCTCCCCTTGCCGCAGCACATGGTTTGCCGTCATTCATGGCCCGTCTCTAACACGAGCGGCCCGCCGCGCCAAGAGCGCGACGGGCCGCAAAGGATCACGTCATGTCATCTGCGCGCCGCATGCGGCGCGCACGCTACACGCGAAAGCCGTAGCGCAGGTCCAGCAGGGCGCGCGGGCGCAGCAGCAGCATACCGCCCGCCAGCACCACGTACACCAGGCTGAACCAGATGTGCAGCCGGTCGGGAATGTGCGGCAGGCCCATGGCCGCCTCTATCGGGGCCTGAATGAACGGCGAGATGAACTGCACCAGGAACAGGCCGAACAGCACCAGCGCCCCGCGCATGCCGATGCGCATGCGCAGCAGCAGGCAGATGGCGAACAGCGACTGCGCCGCCGTCAGCAGTATTTCGTTCATCTGGTGCGAATCCATGGGAATGGGCGGATGCACCGAGCCGGACGATGCCGCGTACACGCCGGGAATCATGCCCACCAGCAGGGTCCACTGGTTCAGTTTGGACGAAATCAGGCTGCCCAGCGCGATGCTGGCATGCCCGCGCATGGCGAACATCAGCGAAACGATGAACTCGGGCGCCTCGGAGGCGATGGGCGCAAGCCACTGCACCAGCAGGAATTCGTTGATGCCCAGCACCTTGCCGGAGGCCACCAGGCTTTCGCTGAACAATTCCGCGTCGGCCAGGATGACCACGGCGGCAAACAGGAACAACGACAGGGTGGCGATGCGGCGCTTGCCCGTGGGCAGCTTGGCCAGCACCTCTGCCGGGCCTTCCGCCTCGAACTCGGTGCAGGGCCTGCGCGAAACCAGCCAGATGTACCATATGTACAGCGAAACCAGCACCACGCCGTCGTACCACGCCAGCGACCCCTTGATGGGAATGAAGAACGCGTACGCCGTGGCCATGGCCAGGAACACCAGGTCGGTACGGCGTTCGCTTTCCACCACCACCGCGCTGCGGAAGCGCATCCAGCACACCAACACGATGGCGCTCCAGCCCACGCCGATGAGCAGGCGGTTGGCGCCGGTCATGTTGGCGATGGCGTAGTGGGCATAGTCGCTTTCGGGGTGCTGCCCGGCCATCCAGGTAAAGTACATGTCCACGGCGTATTCGGGCAGCACGGCGATAAGCGCCACCACCGCCAGGGCCAGCGTCTGCGGAATGTCCAGTTGCGCCACCTCGCAGGCCCACATCAGCATGAACGACGCCGCCAGGATGGCCCCGCCGGTCAGGCCGGCCATGACCAGGGGACTGATTTCGGGGTGCAGGGCGCGCATGGCAAGGCCCGGCAGCGTGGCCAGCACCGCCAGCAGGAAGGGATACCAGTCGCGGAACGCGTGTTTCACAACCAACCTCTCGATACCATTTGAGAATTTACAAATCGCCAGAGGCCAAAAGAAAAGGCGAGACCTCCGGCATTCCTGCCGTGAAGGTCTCGCCAATTGGTCCGGTTTGCGGGTCCGTCCCAACGGCAACGCCAGGCGCGTGCGCCATGCTGTTGACGTTGCCCTTGCTGGCTACTCCCCTTGCTGAGCGGTTACATAGTCCTCCCCGCCCGGCGCGTCAAGCGGGTGGCCGGTGCACCCGCCTCCCTCTTTACAGCACGGCGCGGCGGGCCTATGTCTGGCGCCGAACCCGTTCGCCCCGCCACGCCACACCAGCAATCCGGCGCGCCGGTCCACCGCCGCGCCACGGAGTATCGCCATGCATGTTCATGTTCCCAACGGTGTTTGCAGCAAGCAGATCCAGTTCGACGTGCGCGACGGCCTGCTGCGCGACGTGCGCTTTGCCGGGGGCTGCCCCGGCAACCTCGAAGCCCTTGGCCGCCTGCTCGACGGCATGCCGGTGCAGGACGCCATCGACAAGTTGGTCGGCATCACCTGCGGCAACAAGCCCACCTCCTGTCCCGACCAGTTGGCCAAGGCCCTGTCCGACCTGCGCGAAGGCCGCCCCCTGGCCGCTCCGGCACATGCCGTGGGTTTTGGGCTGAAGCCTTTGAATCCCTTCGGATAGACGCCGCTGACGGTACCCGGCGGGATCCCCATCCCACCGCTGCCCGGCCAAATTCACTCCGTCACCACGGCACCACGTTCACGGCGCGGCCCCACCGCGCCGTTGCCGTTTGCCCCCCCACCCCCGACAGTCCACGACTTGCATCCCAGCCATACACCGCCTATGATAGATTTTATCTATCAATTGAATATTGGAGCATTTGGAATGCAAATACTGATCATCCTCTCCAGCGCGGACCCGGAAATCCGCTGGAACACCTTCCGCTTCGGCAACTTCCTGCTCGAAAAGGGAGAGGAAGTAACCATCTTCCTCAACGGTCCGGCAGCGGATTACGCGGCGGGCGATGGTCCCTCGTTCCCCATCCGCGACGAGGCCCGGCTTTTCTCCCTCAGCGAGGGCGTGCTGGCCGCCTGAGGCAAGTGCCAGGACATCCACGGCGTGGATGCTGACGACACGGTGGCCCGGGGCAACCAGCAGTTTCTGTACGAAGAGATGCTGAAGGCAGACAAGGTGCTGAACTTCTGATGCCGACAACGGATCGGGGCAGCCCGGTCGCAAAACCTTCCTGCACCGCCCCGCCTGCCGCCCGTCACGGGCCGGAGCGGGGCGGCGTCGTTTTGCACGGGCAATGCCGTGCGGCAGGGTTGTGCCCGGCCCGCAAGCCGGCCCGGCCCCGCAAATGCCCGTTGACAGTCGCACGGGGCGGTCATAAGACGCGGGTGCGACCGCCCCACGCGGTCATATCCGGAGGATTCCATGCCCGTCCGCACCCCGGCCCGGTCCGACAGCCATACCGACAGGCGCGCAGGCGCCGCCACAGCGCGCAGTTTTCGCGCCCTGCGCCCCTCATCGGGTCTGCCGGGCCTGACCGGCCTGCTGGCTACCCTGCTGCTGACCATGTCGCTGGCCGCCTGCGCGCCGCGCATCACCGACGACGGCGCCCAGCCCTACGCCAGCCCCCAGCCGGAACGCATCTACCCCGGCCCCGTGCCTGTGCAGGTGCTGGACCGCTTTCTACTGGCGTCCTTCGCCCAGCGCCACCCCGACGCCGCCCAACGTGCGGGGCTGGTGGTGCTGCCCGATGGCCGGGCAGAACCTTCCGGCGACATCCTGCCGCAGGACTACCAGCCGGAATCGTGCGGGCTGGAACTGGCCCTGCGCCTGAACCTGCGCTCGTTCCCCTCGCTGCTGCTGGGCTTTACCGACGATACGCGGCGCACCTTTGCCTCGCCCAGGCAGTGGACCGTCAGCGCGCTGGACCGCACCTCGCTCAACGTTCATTCGTCCGACCTCGCGAACACGCTGGTGGTTTTCGCCACGCTGGACTGGAACGCCAACGGCGTGCGCGACTGGCTGGTGCTGCTCACCCAGAAGACCCCGCATGACGAGGGTTTCTACCTGGGCTATTGGCTGATGGTGGAAGACCCCGCCCCCAAGGGGCTGCTGCAGGCCCGGTTGCTGTCGCTGGACGAATACCGGGGCATCGGCCAGCCGGTGGTCCGTACCGGCGAAGGGGCACGCGTCTTTCTGGACAAACTGCTGCGCGAGCAGATCCTGCCCGCCTCGCAGGAGGCGGCGCGCAAGGCCGCCGACGAGGCCGCCATCAAGGCCATCCTGAAGCAGTAACCGGCCTGGCGCAGCAACCGGAAAGTACTGCGCAGGCCGCGCTGCATACCCCCAACCGCCCGCCGGGCATCCCCCGCCATGCACAGCACCCGCCCCCGTACCGCCCAGCGTTCCGCCGCCCCGCGCGGCCTTGCCGTACTTGTCCTGCTGCTGTTGCTGGCCCTGGCCTCCGGCTGCGCCCTGCAACCGGTAGAGGTGGTGCGCCCCGACATGTTCCGCAACTACGCCGTCTACCTGCGCGACGAGATGGTGCGCCGCAACATCCTGGACGCCGAGGGCAACTACATGGAGGCGGCCATCCGCGACAATCGCGACTACCGTCCCGCTTCCTACGGCGAGGAACTGTACCGCCGCCTGTCCACGCGCTTCCGTTCGGCAGAGGCGCGCAACGGCCTTGCGGGCGAGACCTTTGCGGATTCCGCGGCACCGGACGATAACGTGCGCATCGGCAAGGTGGGCTTTGCCCTGGGTCAGGGCATGGACGTGATTTCCGTGTCGCTCACGGCCGTCACCGACTGGAACGGCGACGGCGTGAACGACTGGCTGGTGACCTGCACGGTCACCCCGCTGTTCGGATCCGGCCCGCGCGAGTACTATCTGGCTGTGGAAAACGTGGCCCCCACGGGCGTGCTGAAGCCCACCCTGCTGGCCATCCGCGATTGCGCCAACAACGAATGCACCGTGCTGGTGGGCAAGGCCCGCAGCAAGGTGCTGGGCTTCGACCCGGACCGCAGCACCGACAAGGCGCCCTCCAACTTCGTGGAATCGCAGCCGGGCCAGCAGATCGTGATGCCGCCGCACGCCCCGGCTCCGGCAGGTGCGCCCGGCGCGGGCGGGCCGGG
>NZ_VRYY01000080.1 GCF_015731765.1 Nitratidesulfovibrio oxamicus | reverse complement strand
GCGGGAGGCAGACGGCACAGCCTGAGCGGCTGCCGTCCCGCCCTTTTCGCCGCGCGCGGCGGACAGGGCCAGCAACGGATGGCGCGCGCCCAGCAGCGAAACATGGCCGCCCTCGGTGACCGAAACGGCCCCGGCATCGCCGGATTCCTCGAACCGGGCGGACAGGGCGCAACGCGCGCACAGCACGTCGCCCTCCACCAGCAGGTCGTAGGCGCCACGCACGGAGGCCAGTTCGTCGCGCACCAGGTCGGTGAGATAGCGCAGCACCTTGCGCTCTTCCTCGCGTTCCTCGCGCTTCAGTTCCTGAAGACCGTTGTTCAGCTCCACCAGGAACATGGGCTCGAAGTAGCAGGTTTCGCCGGTCTGCGAATAGTCGTGGATGATGCCCTGCAAGCGCCCCTTGAAGTTGGACTTCAACGGCAGCACGTACCGGTCGGACGAGAGAGTCATGAACTCGTCCTGCAGGTAGTGGGCGATGTTGTAGCGCTGGGCGTATTCCTTGACCTTGCGGGTGCACTGCTGGTGGATGCGGCGGATTTCGCCACGCACCAGCGAAAGTTCGGGCGAGCTTTCATCGCGCAGCATCCCGTCGTCGGACACGCAACGGTCAAGGCCGGACACGGTGCGCTGCGGCAGCGGATGGCTGTCCACCAGGGCGGTCAACAGGTCCCAACGGCCCCCGGTTGACTGCCCCTCGCGGATGGACGCCGCCAGTTTGCGGGCCAGCCCCAGGGTCTGGCGCAAGGCCCACAGCGCGTCCAGGTCCAGCACCGTGGCCGGGGCGCCCAGCGCGCGGAACACGCCGTCCAGCGGAGGAAAGGAGGAAAGGCGGAATCCGGTATGCCCGGCCCAGCGTCGCGCTTCGTCGAACAGGGCGGCGGCATGGTGCACGGCGTCGATGCCGGGCAGCGGGCGCACGGCAAGGGCCGCTTCCGCCCCGGCTTCGGAAACGCACAATCCGGCAAGATGCGTGAGCACCTTGCCGAATTCCAGCACCTGAAGGCTGCGGGATTCCATGTGAAAGACTACCCCGCCAGGCGCGCGCGAACGGTGGCGGAAAGCGCCTTGCCGTCCACCCGGCCCTTGTGGGCGTTCATGATGGCCTGCATCACCCGGCCCATGTCCTGCGGGCCCTTGGC
The DNA here is from genome assembly GCF_015731765.1 of Nitratidesulfovibrio oxamicus. Taxonomy (GTDB): domain Bacteria; phylum Desulfobacterota; class Desulfovibrionia; order Desulfovibrionales; family Desulfovibrionaceae; genus Cupidesulfovibrio; species Cupidesulfovibrio oxamicus. The sequence continues at coordinate 6,040 of NZ_VRYY01000080.1, read as the reverse complement.
GCCGGTTTCGGCGATGGCGGCATCGATGGCGGCGGCAAGTTCGTCGCCTTCCAGCGGGGTGGGCAGGTATTCGCGCAGGATGACCAGTTCCGCCTGTTCCTTGTCGGCCAGGTCGGTACGATTCGCGGCGGTGAACTGCTCGATGGAGTCCTGCCGCTGCTTGGCCTGCTTCAGCACCACGTCCAGCAGTTCCGCCTCGGTCACCGGGCGCATCAGCTCCACCTGCATGTTCTTGGCGGCGGTCTTCAGCATGCGCAGCACGCCCAGGCGCACCGCGTCCTTGGCCTTGTAGGCCGACACGTAGTCCTTCTCGATGCGTTCGGAAAGATTCATGGGGTGCCACCAGAGCAGAAGAATGGGGTTCCGGAAATACGGAATACGGGAAACCCGGAAGACCTCCGGGTTTCCCGTTCCAGGCATGTCGCGGCTGCGTGAGGGGCAGTGCCCCGCGCAGGCGAAGCGGCTTAGGCCATGTTCATCTTCCTGATCTTCTTCAGGAGACGCTTGCGGGCGGCCGCCTTCTTCTTCTTGCGCATCACGCTGGGCTTTTCGTAGTGCTGACGCTTCTTCATTTCGGAAAGAACGCCGGCCTTTTCGACCTGCTTCTTGAAGCGACGCAGCGCGATGTCGAAGTTGTATTCGTCGTCGTTAAGATACACACCGGGCAAAGAAATCACCCCCTTCGCCAGAAATCCCCTTGCGGGGTGGGTGCGAACGGGTTGTCTACACTGCCCGCGCGCAAAAAGCAAGCCCTGTCCGAGCCCGCCAAGGATCAACCTGACTGGGCAAAGCCGGACAGGGCCGAAAAAGTACCCGTTGGCGGCACCGCGCAAGGCGACCGAAACGGGTGAAAAGCTGACGTCTAGTGATGCCCTTCGGAATGACACCCGCCCTTGCAGGCTTCCATCACCGACTTCAGGACCACATAACCCACGCCGCTGCAAATCACGAACAGGACTGCGTACAGCACGCCAAAGAAGATGGCGTGGTCGGGCATCCACCACGGAATGTCCTGCGGCAGGGGGCTGTGAATGGTTTCACCGTGTAACATGTTGTTCCTCCAACCCTACTTGATCGAGTCCTTCAGGGTCTTGCCGGGGCGGAACTTGACCACCTTGGACGCGGGAATCTTGATTTCCGCGCCGGTACGGGGGTTGCGACCCTTGCGCGCCTGGCGATCTTCGACCGCGAAGGTGCCGAAGCCGGTCAGGGTAAGCTTGCCTTCGGCGGCCAGAGCGTCCTTCACCGCGTCCAGAAACGCATTCAGCGAGCGCTCGGCGCTGGCCTTGGTCAGGTTGGCCTTTGCCGCGATCTTGTCGACCAGATCAGCCTTGGTCATCTGCCTTTCCTCCTCTCGGGTTAGCTGCGGTCAGGTTGCCTGCGGACTTCAGCGCCGAGGGCGGCATGACACCCTGTTTGCGCCTTTTTTCCCAAGCAGCCCCGGAAAAACCGGAGGCGCACCCTGCACGCAACGGAACAACGGTACACTCCGCATCGACAAACATGATTCCCGGCACAAAGTCAAGGCTGTCAGGGGATTTTGACGGATTCCGAGAGCATGTGAAAATCTTCCGGAGCAAGGCTTTCCGGTCGCACCGCCGGGTCCAGTCCCAGCCCTGTCAGCAGCGCGGACACATCACCCTGCACATAACCACGCAAAATTCTTTGCAACTGCTTGCGGCGCTGTTGAAAACACACCTTCAGCAGGCGCGAAAGGCGCGCCGGATCGAACCGGCCCCGCGCCGCGCCCAGCGGCACGAAGGACAGCACGGCGGAATCCACCTTGGGACGCGGCACGAAAACCTGCGGCGGCACGATGAATTCCATGTGCGGCGTGACGAAGCTTTGCAGCCACACCGAAAGCGCACCATATGCCCCGCCGCCCGGCGCGGCCACGATGCGCTCTCCCACTTCCTTCTGGATCATGAACACCGCCCGCGCAAGGCCGGGAGCCGTGCTCAGGATGTCCCACATCAGCGGCGAGGCCACGTTGTAGGGCAGATTGCCGATGACCTTCCACGAACGGGCAGGGGTCAGCCTTTCCCACGGGAACAGCAACGCGTCGGTGAGCACCGGGGTGATCAGCGGCGGTTCCGCCGGGCGGGTGCGGCCATGTTCGGTCGCCCAGTGGTAGTCCTTTTCCAGCAGGAACAGCTGGGCGGGACCGGCGGCATGGATGTGCCGGGTCAGCGCGCCGGGGCCGGGGCCGATTTCTATGACCCGGTCCTCCGGCCCGATGCGCAGGGCCGCCACGATCTTGGCGGCGATGTTGCGGTCACGCAGGAAGTTCTGGCCCAGGCTCTTCTTGGCGCGCGGCCCCCCCGCCCCGTCGGGTGACGGCATGGTGTCGTCTGCGCCCGCTCCGGCACTTGCAGCGGCAGACACGTCCCCGTCACTGCCGTCCGCATCCGGCGTCGGGCCGTCGAAACGGTTGCGGCCCCGGCCGAACCGTCCGGGGGCCCGATCTGGCGCACCCGCCTCCGAGCGGTTCGGTCGTGGCCGGGAAAGGCCGGGCTTGCCGGAATGCTTGCCGCGCTGGGTCATGAACGATCTCCATCATGGCCGCCGGATGTATCGGCGCCCACGGTTCGGTCTGTCTGTGAAGGCGGGGGGGACTGGTGGAGCCGGCCAACGTGAGAAGTCTGGCCTGTCCGGCCTGTCTGGCCTGCCCGGGCTGTCTGGCCTGCCCGGGCTGTCTGGCCTGCCCGGTCTGCCTGGTCTGCCTGGTCTGCCTGGGCGTGCAGGCCTGCCTGGGCAAACCCGGCGTCACGCCGGGCCTGCCAGGCGCGCAGCAGCTTGATGGTCCTGCGCTGGCGGTAGGCGTTCACCCCGCGAAAGGTCAGCATGTACGTGACGAAGGCGGCGGGAATGCCCAGCACCACCCCGCCCAGGCACATCACCAGAAAGAAATCCAGCCCCAGTTCCAGCATGTGGGTCATGTCCAGGTGGGATGGGTCGAAGGCCACGGTGGTGTGCCAGAGCAAACCGCCCACCCAGTACAGCATGGCGTAGAAGGGTATGACGTTGAGCGGATTGGACACGAACGTGCCGATGGCCGCACCCACGGGGTTGCCCCGCAGCACGAAAGCCAGCGCCAGCGAAACCACCGTCTGGAACGGAATTATGGGCAGAAAGCCCACGAACACGCCCACGGCCAGCCCCATGGCCAGCGAATGGGCCGAGGCGGACTGGCGCATCAGCCGCAGATACTGAAAGCGCACGAAGCGCTGCAGCCTACCCCACCATTCCATCGTCGATCCCTGACAGGCACACCGCCGGGCGAGCCGTCACAGTACTTGCAAAGCGCATCACTCCATCCTGTCGAAGCGTTCGAAGCGCATCACCAGCCCGGCCCGGCCCTGGGTGGCCGAACGCAGGGCAGTGGAAAAGCCGAACAGTTCGCGCAGCGGGGCCAGGGCCTGCACCACCTTCTGGCCGGAATGGTCGAACATGTTCTCCACCTTGCCGCCGCGCGCGCCCAGCAGGCCGATGGCCGAACCCACATGGGCCTCGGGCACGCCGATTTCCACGAACATGATGGGCTCCAGCAACACCGGGTCGGCCTTGCCCAGGGCATCCTTGACGGCGGCCACGGCGGCCATGTGGTAGCCCGCCGGGCTGGAGGCGCCGTCGCGGCGGCGCAGTTCGGTGACGGCAATCTCCACGTCCTGCACGGGATACCCCTTGACCACCCCGCTTTGCAGGCTGTCGGTGATGCCCTGCTCCACCGCGTCCACCCACTGGCGGGGCCACTGCTGGGTGTCCACCTCGAAGCGGACGCGGGTTCCCGCGTCGCGCGGGCGGGGGGCCATGGACAGGGTCACATGGCCATAATGCTGCTGGTCGCCCAGTTCGCGATCGAATTCGCCGCTGCCCGTGGCGGCGGAAAGAATGGTTTCCTGGTGCACCACCTGCGGGTTGCCCACGCGGGGCGACACGCCGTATTCGCGGCGCATGCGTTCAAGCACCACTTCAAGGTGCAACTCACCCATGCCGGACACGATGCGCTGGCCGGTGCCTTCGTCCAGTTCCACGGCCAGGGTGGGGTCTTCCAGCGTGAAGCGTTCCAGCACCTCGTCCAGTTTGGCGCCCTCCTCGGTATTGCGCGGCTCCAGCGCCAGCGAGATCACCGGGCGGTACGCGGCAATGTTTTCCAGCAGCAAGGGCCGGGCCGGGTCGGACAGGGTGTCGCCGGTGCGCACCGATCGCAACCCCACGGCGGCCACGATGTCGCCAGCCACGGCGGTTTCGATCTGCTCCCGCCGCCCGGCGTGCAGCCGGTACAGCTTGGAGAAGCGCTCGTCCTTCTCGCGGGTGACGTTGCGGCAGGCATCCCCTTCGGACGCCGCGCCCGCGTACAGGCGCAGCAGGGCGTATTTGCGGCTGCCTTCCATGACCACCTTGAACACCAGCGCGGACAGGGGCGCATCCTGGTCGAACGGCACGGGCACCTTGCGGCCCTGCGCGGTGTCGTAGCCCAGCACCGCAGCCGTTTCGTCCGGGCCGGGCAGGTACGCGCACACCCCGTCCAGCAAGGGCTGCACGCCCGTGTTGCGCAGGGCGGATCCCGCGAACACCGGCACCGCCCGACGGGCCAGGGTGGCCCGGCGCAACGCGGCGCGGATGACCTGCGGGTCCATGTCGCCGCCGCCCAGATACACGTCGATGAAGGTATCGTCGGCTTCGGCCAGGGTTTCCAGCATCCTGTCACGCCATGCGACGGCAGCGGTGAGCAGCGCCGGGGCGGGGGCATCCGGCAGGGAGGCCACCTGATCCACCGGAGTACGGGTATATTCGCGCCCCTGGGTGGACTGGTCGAACGAAAGATATTCCATGGTCACAAGGTCCAGCAGCCCCTCGAAGTCCTCGCCCTCGCCCACCGGAGCCATCACCGCCACCACCACCGCGCCCAGGCGGGTGCGCATGGCTTCCAGCACCGCGCCGAAGTCCGCCCCGGCACGGTCCATCTTGTTCACGAAGGCCAGCTTGGGTACGCCGAACTTTTCGGACTGCCGCCACACCGTCTCCGACTGCGGCTCCACCCCGCCCACGGCGCAGAACACGCCCACCGCGCCGTCCAGCACGCGCAGCGACCGTTCCACCTCTATGGTGAAATCGACATGGCCGGGGGTGTCGATGATGTTCACGGTGTGACCGTTCCACGCGCAGGTGGTGCAGGCCGAGGCAATGGTGATGCCGCGCTCCTGCTCCTCGGGCATGAAGTCCATGGTGGCGGTGCCGTCGTGCACCTCGCCCATGCGGTGGATGCGGTCGGTATAGTACAGGATGCGCTCGGTGAGGGTGGTCTTGCCCGCGTCGATGTGCGCGATGATGCCGATGTTGCGCAGCGGTGCCGCCTTTTGGCGGGGATGGGGGCGTTTGCCGCCGGTGTCTGCGTGCGACATGGAGAGCTCCGGGGATTGGCGTGCGAGGGTGTGGGAAACCGGAGAACGGTACGGGCGGATGAACAGCGGGAGCCGCCCAAGGCGATCTGGAGCGGTCAGGACATGCCCGAAGAACCGGGCGAAGCCGATGCAGGCAGCAGGGCCACGACGCGCCGTGCGAACCAGTCCGGGAAAAGGCCGGGGTGCATCCAGCACCATTCATGGCCCGGCCCCAGCACAAGAGCAGCATGGTTCAGCCAGGCCGACGCATGGGCCGGGGCGCAGGCGATAGCGGACAAGGGGACGAACGGCGCTAAGGATGCGGTACGGGCCGTGGGCCGAGGCTGGGCCGACACATCCATGAAGGTGGCGTCCGGGTGGGCTGCGCGCAGGGCGGCATTGTCCGGACGATCGGGTTCACTGGTGGCATCGCCTCGCGGCACGCATCCGATGATCGGCGAACGTGCATCACGCCAGGCAGGCACGCCGCGCGCATGGGCCAGGGCAGATATGTGGTCGGGATGTTCGCCGAGCAGCAGCAGGCGGCCCCCGGCTCCCATCGTCCCCCCTGCCCCGGCGCCAGCGGCCAACGCCTCCAGCAGCGCGGGCAGCGCCTCGGGCGCAACGTCGGCAACCACTTCCTGTCCGGCCAGTTC
>NZ_VRYY01000079.1 GCF_015731765.1 Nitratidesulfovibrio oxamicus | reverse complement strand
AGGGCGTGGGCCTCGACGATGCGCGCGTCGGCGGGCACGCGGTCACCCGCCTCCAGCAGCACCACGTCGCCGGGCACCACCTGGGCCGAAGGTATGCGCGCCTCCGCGCCGTCGCGCAGCACGCTGGTGGTGGGCGAGAGCATCTTCTTCAGGGCGTCCAGGGCCTGTTCCGCCCGGTACTCCTGCACGAAACCCAGCACCGCGCAGAACAGCACGATGACCAGAATGATGGCCGCGTCCACCACCTCGCCCACGGCGGCGGAAAGAACCACGGCCGCCAGCAGGATGACGATGAGCACGTTGGCGAACTGCCCCAGGAACATGCGCAGGGGTGAGGCCCGCTCCTCGTGGGTCAGTTCGTTGGGGCCGTGCCGGGACAGGCGTTCCTCTGCCTGGCTGGCGGAAAGACCACGCGTCGGGTCCGTGCCCAGGGTGCGAGCCACATCGTCCGTGGCCATGGCGTGCCATGCGGGATGGGTCATGGTGTGCTCCCGTTCGGGTGTGGGGGAACGTGATGGTGCGCCGGGGGCGGGCAGCCCCCGGCGCGGGTTGTAATATCCTTCGTCTTTGTGGTCGCTTGCAGGTGCGACCGGTTACATGGCGACCAGGTTACATGGGCGGAGGCGGAAACAGCGCGCCGCCAAAGATCAGGTAGGCGAGCACCAGCGTCCAGATGATGTTCACCCCCTGCCCGATGACGAAGGCCAGGGCGGGCTTGCCCCCGCCAAGGCTGGCCAGTTCGCTGAAGCGCGTCTCAAGCCCGATGCAGGTGAAGGCCAGGGCGAACCACCAGGTGCGCAGCCCGCTGAGGGTAGACTTGGTGGCGTTGACCATGTCTCCGGGCAGGAAGAACGAGAACAGCACCGAAGCGGCCATGAACCCCAGCACGAACTTGGGAAAGCGGTCCCATATCTCCATGGCGCTGGGCTTCTGCCCGCCGGGCAGGTGGGCCGATTCCTTGTAGGCCCACCACACCGCCAGGAAGAACGCGGCGAAGCCGATGAACACGTTCTGGCCCATCTTGACGATGACGCCGATCTTCATGGCCGTTTCGCTCACCAACGCGCCCGCCGCCACCACCGAACCGGAGGTGTCGAGGGTGCCGCCCATCCACGCGCCCGCCACCAGGTCGGGCATTCCGGTCATTTTCGCGATGATGGGTTGCAGCACCATCATGGGCACCGCGCAGATGAGCACCACGGAGGTGACGTACGAGAGCTTCTTGGGGTCGCCCCGCACCGCGCCGGATGTGGCGATGGCCGCCGACACGCCGCAGATGGACACGGCCGAGGAGAGCATGGCCGAGAACTCGTCGTCGATGTCCAGCTTCTTGCACAGCCAGAAGGTGAAGTACCACACCACGGTGATCACCAGCAGGGCCTGCACTATGGCGTACATCCCGGCCTGCACGATTTCGCCGAACAGGATGCCCGCGCCCAGTATGACCAGGCCCGTCTTGATGTAGTACTCGGTCTGCACCGCCGGACGCATCCATTGCGGCAGGCCGAGGACGTTGCTGACGATGAGCCCCAGGAACAGGCACCACAGCACGTATTCGATGCCGTAGTCGTTGATGGTGAAGTTGCCCGCGATGAACTGGGCCAGCCACGCCAGCACGAACACCGCGGGAAAGCCCACCAGGAAGCTGCCGATGTTGCGCCCCAGCAGCACGATGCCCAGCGACGCCACCGCCAGCAGGCCCACCAGCAGGATGAGGGAACCGGTGAGGTTGGCGGCGGCGAACACCTTGGGCAGCAGCGCGCCAGCGTTGTCCCCCAGGAGTTTGGCGATTGCGCCGCCCTTCTTCTTGATGTCCTTGTCCTTTGCGGCCTTGGCGGCGTCGGCCAGGGCCTTGGCGGCATCTCCCACGGCCTTGCGGTCCTTGCCCGCAAGGGCAGTCTGGAGCAGGGCGGCGGACGTGGCCACGCCCGTCTCGCCCTTCTGGGTAGCCTGCAGGGCGAACGCCGTTACCTCGGGGGCCTTGCCTTCCGCGAGTTGGGCGAATTCGCCGTCGGTGGTCCATTTGAACTTGGGAAGGGTGACGGTGAGACCGCCGAGGATCAGGATGATGATCAGAAAGCCAAGCCAGACGGCCAGCCAGTCCTCGGTCTTCCAGAGTACGGAAATCCCCAGCTTGTTTTCCCCAGCCATACGAAGTCCTCCTCCGTGTCTTGCGGTGGGTGAAGCGTGTGGAATCCTAAGGCTGCCCCTCCGAGCGCCTGCTCCGCGTCAATGGCGACGGCGCGGAACGGGGGCGGCGGGGTGGTGGGTGGGAAGCTTCCTCCTTGTCGGGTTGCGCACAACATGGACCACGGGGGCCATGCGGCGGGTTGCATGTGGCACAAGGCGCACATGAGGGGGAGAGCGGCCGCGCCGAGCGGAGACATGGGGGGCGCGAAATGGGCGCGAGGAGGGAAGGAGCGCGAAGGGTAAAGGTGCGGCACTACGCGGCAGGGTGGCGAGGCCCCGCCGAAATTTCTTTTATGGCTAATTTGATAGTAAATATGTCACGCTATGTCCAGCAGCTGCCAACTTGGCTGACGGGCGAGGAGCAGGAACGGCAGGGTGATGGCGAAAATGGTCGGTCAGGTTGGTCGGGGCTGGCCTTATCTCCCGATGTTCTTCGCAACATACACGCCATAACCGTAATGCTCGCCGTGTGTCTCGTACATGGCGATTTCCGTTTTCTCGGCTTCGACGACGGCCCTTGCCGCGTCACTTCGGCCATGGCGTTCCAGGAAGGCGTGGAAACGGCGTTGCATTGGGCGGTAATAATGTTCTGTCCAGCAATGCCTTGGCAGGACAAAATAGCCCCAGGGGCTGTATCCGTGGCGTTCTAGAATCGCGATTTTTGCCGAGGCGACATCGATTTGGGGGTATTCCCCCTCCCAATGCGCTTGGATTTCGGGCGGTCTCGTCGCCCCAAGCCAGGTTATCTCGGACACGACCAGCATTCCGCCCGGTTTCAGCAGCCGGCGCCAGGTCGAGACGCCAGCCTCGAAGCCCATGTTGTAGATGGCGCCTTCGCTCCAGATAACGTCGAAGTACGCGTCGGCAAAAGGCAGGGCGTCCATGGAGCAGGCACAAGTGGTTATCTTGTCCGCCACTCCCTGTGAATGAGCTCTCGAGCGAAGCTCGTCGAGGAATTCCGGCAGGAAGTCCACGGCCGTGACGTGCGCATCCAGTTCCTTTGCGAGCAGGATGGCAGCGGCGCCTGTTCCGCAGCCAATGTCCGCTATTTCCAAAGGGCGCGAGGGGGCAAGGCCGGCCAACCGCATTGCCTGACGTGATTCGGCCTCTCCGCCTGGCCCCTGCCGTGCGGCATGGCGATGGAGATCCGTGAGGAGCCGGAGGTGGTCCACGGGGGGCCTTGCTTCAAGGGTGACAGGTGAATGGAGCCGTACTGATCGCCAGTACCCGGACCGGAGGGTGGTGTAAAGATGCGGCCCCAGGTCGCGCCATGCGCGGGCGCGCGGTTTGCGTCCGGTTCGCGCGGGGACAGGCAATGCAAAAGGGCGCATGACCATGGTCATGCGCCCTTGCGTTCTGGCTCCCCGGGACGGACTTGAACCGCCAACCTAGTGATTAACAGTCACCCGCTCTGCCAATTGAGCCACCGGGGAACGTGGTGCGCCGGGCGTTTTCCGGCGCGGAGGGTGAAGTACCCGCAACGGGCCGGACGGTCAAGCAAAAAATCGCGCAGCGCGAAAAAACTGTTGACGAACGGGCGGCTTGGGCGTTTCTTGACTGCCGCACTCAATTGGCATACCCGTAGCAGTCCGGCATCCGGCAGAATCAACAGGTCCACGGAGAACGTCCTTGAGCAGTCAGGAACAGTCAAAGCGCAAGAAGATCAAGCTTGCCACCAAGTCCGAGCGGGCGGAATATTTCATGCCCATGCTCGAAAGTCTGGAAGCCCGCGACGAACTGAACGAAGTCGTCAAGAACCGGGTGGTCAAATCCTGTGAACTGCTGGACGACGGCGTTGCCCTGTATCCCAACGGTTTCGTGAAACAGCACGACGTGGCGGCCATTGCGGCCGAATACGAGGGGCTGACCGCCGAGGAACTGGAAAACGTCGACACGCGTTTCACCTGCGCGGGGCGCATCGTCTCGCAGCGCTCGTTCGGCAAGGTGACCTTCTTCCACCTGATGGACAAGAGCGGTCGCCTGCAATGCTACACCGCCCGAGAGGTGCTGGGCGAAGACCCGTACCGCAACTTCAAGAAGCTGGACATCGGCGACATCGTGGGCGTTTCCGGCACGCTGTTCCGCACCAAGACGGGCGAACTGACCCTGTCGTGCGACCAGTGTATCCTGCTCACCAAGTCCATCCGGCCCCTGCCCGAAAAGTACCACGGCCTGAAGGACGTGGAGACCCGTTATCGCCAACGCTACGTGGACCTCATCGTCACGCCGCGCACGCGCGAGATTTTCCGCAAGCGCACCCTGATCGTGCGCGAGTTCCGCCGCTTCCTGGAGGAAAAAGGCTTCATGGAGGTGGAAACCCCCATGATGCAGCCCATTCCCGGCGGCGCCACGGCCATGCCGTTCATCACCCACCACAATGCGCTGGACATGCAACTGTACATGCGCATCGCGCCGGAACTGTACCTGAAGCGCCTGCTGGTGGGCGGGTTCGAGAAGGTGTTCGAGATCAACCGCAACTTCCGCAACGAAGGCATCTCGACCCGGCACAACCCGGAATTCACCATGTGCGAATTCTACTGGGCCTACGCCACCTTCGAGGACCTCATGGACCTGACCGAACAACTGTTCGCCCATGTGGCGGAGAAGGTGTGCGGTTCATACGTGGTGACCTACCAGGGCCAGGAGGTGGACCTTACCCCGGGCCGCTGGACGCGTCTTTCGTTCCATGATTCGCTGGAGAAGATCGGCGGGCACAAGCCGGAATTCTACAACGACTACGAAGCGGTGCGCAAATACATCCGCGAACGGGGCGAAAAGGTGGTGGACGGCGAGAAGATGGCCAAGCTGCAGGCCAAGCTGTTCGACCTGGACGTGGAAGGCAAGCTGATCCAGCCCACCTTCATCTATCATTATCCCACCGACATCTCGCCGCTGTCGCGCCGCAACAACGATCGGCCCGACGTGACGGACCGCTTCGAGCTGTTCATCACCGGGCGCGAACTGGGCAACGCCTTCTCCGAACTGAACGACCCCGTGGACCAGCGCATGCGCTTCATGGACCAGGTGGCCGAAAAGGAAGCAGGCGACGCCGAGGCGCACTTCATGGATGAAGACTACCTGCGCGCCCTGGAATACGGCATGCCGCCCGCGGCAGGGCAGGGTGTGGGCATCGACCGACTGGTCATGCTGCTGACCGACTCGCCCTCCATCCGCGAGGTCATCCTGTTCCCGCTGCTGAAGCCGGAAAGCTAGGCTCCGCCGCATGAGCTTCGAACTGTTCGTGGCCTTGCGCTACCTGTTCGCGCGGCGCAGGCAGACATTCATTTCCGTCATTTCCGTCACCTCCATCCTGGGGGTGGCGCTGGGGGTGGCGTCGCTGATCGTGGTGCTGGGCGTCATGAACGGCTTCACCACCGACCTGCGCGACAAGATCCTGGGCGCCAATGCCCACGGCATCGTCATGTCCGCAGACCGCACCGGCCTTACCGACGCGCCGCATCTCATCGACAGGATACGGCAGGTGGACGGGGTGCGCGGCGCGACGCCGTTCATCTATTCCGAAGTCATGCTCTCCACCCCCCACGGGGTGAAAGGCCTTGTGCTGCGCGGCATAGACCCGCAGTCCGCCCCTTCGGTGCTGGGCATTCTTTCCAACATGACCAAGGGCAGCGTGGCCGATCTTGCGCCGCGCACGGGTGCCGACGGCGTTTACTCCGGCCCGCCCGGCGTGATCATCGGCGACGAACTGGCCCAGCGTCTGGGCGTGGTGGTGGGCAGCCGGGTGAACCTGCTGTCGCCCGCCGGGCAGAAGACTTCCGCCGGGTTTGCCCCGCGCATCCGTCCCTTCATGGTGGTGGGCGTGTTCTCCACCGGCATGTTCGAATACGATTCGTCGCTGGGGTTCGTGTCGCTTGACGCCGCGCGCGACGTGCTGGGCCTGCCCGACGGCGCCGTTTCCGGCGTGGAGCTTGCCGTCACCGACGTGTACAAGGCGGATCAGGTGGCAGAACGGGTTACCCGTGCCGTGGGCGGTTACCCGCTGTACACCCGCCACTGGATGGAGATGAACGCCAACCTGTTCGCCGCGCTGAAGCTGGAAAAGACGGCCATGGCCGTGATTCTGGTGCTCATCGTGCTGGTGGGCTCGTTTTCGATCATCACCACGCTGGTCATGCTGGTCATGGAAAAGACGCGCGACATCGCCATACTCATGTCCATGGGGGCCACGCGGGGCATGATCCGGCGCATCTTCATGCTGCAGGGCACGGTCATCGGGGCCATCGGCACCGGCCTCGGCTACGCGCTGGGGCTGGGCGTGGCGGAACTTCTGAAGCGCTACCAGTTCATCAAGCTGCCGCACGGCGTCTATTCGCTGGACCACCTGCCGGTGCTGCTGCAATGGCCCGACATGCTGGCCATCGGCGCAAGCTCGATGCTGCTGTGCTTCGTCGCCACCATCTACCCGGCGCGCCAGGCTGCCAGCCTGGAACCCGCCGAAGCGCTGCGCTACGAATGAGCACGGATTTTCTGCACATGCCCGCCCCCGGCCACGGCCCGGACGCGGCCGCCCCCCTCTCCGGGGACGAGCCGCTGTACCGCCTTGCCGGAGTGGACAAGGAGTACGCCGGCCCCGCAGAGCAACTGACCATCCTGCGCGGGGTGGACCTTTCCATCCGACAGGGGGAATCGGTGGCCATTGTCGGAGCATCCGGCTCGGGCAAGTCCACCCTCTTGCATCTGCTGGGTACCCTTGATACTCCCTCACAGGGACAGGTGTTGTTCCAGGGCCGCGACATGGGGTCCATGTCGCCGGACGAGAAGGCGGGGCTTCGCAACCGCGAGATAGGCTTCGTCTTCCAGTTCCATCACCTGCTTCCGGAATTCGATACATTGGAAAACGTGGCCATGCAGGCCATCATCGCGGGCATGCCGCGCGCGCAGGCCCTTGCACGGGCGCGCGACACCCTTGCCCTGGTCGGCCTGGCCGACCGGACCGCGCACCGGGTAACCACGTTGTCGGGCGGCGAGCGCCAGCGC